>NZ_JBXAHO010000022.1:0-121646 GCF_058795195.1 Pseudomonas sp. GW823-FHT06B06
TGGGTAAACCGGCAGGACGCCGGTTTAGCCGCGCTGGGCCAGGGATGGCCCATCGCGGCGACCCACGGAGCAATGCCTTCGTTCTGGCATGCCGAGCCTTAGCGAGGCACCGAGTGGTGGGGCAAGAGCGTTTGGTTACTTTGCGCCGGGCGGCGCTCCGCTTTTCAAAGTGACCCGCTGTAAAGCGGAACCATAAGTGGCCGTTACCGCAGCAATGGATATGTACTCAGACAACAATCTCCACAGGCTTTGACGCGGAATGGATCAACGTCGGTAGAGGCGTCGCTGGAGGTAGTCACAGATTGACGGACAGGCTCAGGGCGTGAGGAGGGCAAAAAAATCAAACGCCAAATCAAAAGCTTGCGCGAGGCGGCCTACCGTCCGGCCTGATCGGGAGCCGTACGCATTACCCACTGTACCGGAATATCACCCCGCCATCGTCAAGCGGTTACGCCCCTCGCGCTTGGCGACGTACAGTGCGCTGTCGGCCCTGCGCAACAGGCTCTCGGCGGATTCGCCGGGCAGCAGGGTCGAGCAGCCGAGGCTGACGGTCAGCTCCACCGTGCGGCCATCGGCTGGATAATCCTCGGCCTGCGCTGCGCACCGCAGGCGTTCCCCGACCAGGGCTGCCGCTTCCCGGCTGGTGTTGGATAACAAGATCAGGAACTCTTCGCCACCGTAGCGAAACACCATGTCGACGTTGCGCAGCTGATTCTTGATCGAGGCGGCCACCGCCTTGAGCACGTCATCACCGGCGCTGTGGCCATGGGTGTCGTTGACCCGCTTGAAGTGATCGATGTCCAGCATCAACAGCGACAGGGGCTGCATATGACGTCGCGCCAGCTCGATTTCCCGCTGCAGCGTCTGGTCCATGGCGATGCGATTGCCGGTGTCGGTCAGTGGGTCACGCAATGCACTTTGGGTGGCGGCGCGGTACAGCAGGGTATTGCGCATAGGGTAGAGCAACGCGGCCAGCAGAGACTCGAGGTTGGCCTGTTCCTGTTCGCTGAAGCGCTGGTTGCGGCGAAAGATCAGTTCGCCCAGGTGCTCGCCTTCGTGGCTCAGGCTGTAGCTGATCGAGTGGTGGCCCCGCTGGCCGAATTCCAGGCGCAAGTCACTGCTCTTGTGCTGGTAGATCAAAGCATCAAGGGGGACCAGTCGCTGGATTTCGCGGTAGAACAGCCCGAGTATGCGTTGCGGCTCAAGGCTGGTTTGCAGCTGCAGGTTCAATTGCTGGCGCAGTTGCGCAAGGCTGACGGGCCTCTCCAGAATCGGTGGCTGCTGACCAAAGCCCAGGCGTTGCAATTTGGCGCTGTCAAAGTCAATTGCGTTGGTCTGGGAAGGTGATTTCATATGGCGTTCGCCCTTGAGCAGTAAGGCTGTCTTACAAGCTGGGTGCGAGCGCTTCTTGGCTACGCCTCATACTGGTCCGTCAGTCCCTTAGGACATTTCGTACAAGCTTAATCTGCTTTATCGCAGATTAGTAATCGGCAATTTGGTCTTGCGCACTCTGCTTTCCCACGGCCTGTTCAGGCAAATGCTGAGCGAAAGTCGTGCCAATAGGCTGAATTGTATTAAATACCGTTACCAATCAATAGGTTGATAAGCGATAAAGGTGGCGAAGGGAACTGCGCGACGGTTGTTTGACTGAAAGCATGTTCTAACGGGCATGCCGCGTCGGGAAGCCGACGCGGCACAAAAGCGACAGACGGTATTACTGGGCGTTGAATGCCTGGCCGTTGATTCCGGTGCTGTCCGGGCCCATCAGGTAGAGGTAGACCGGCATGATCTCCTCAGGCGTTGGGTTGTTCAGCGGGTTTTCGCCCGGATACGCCTGGGCGCGCATGCTGGTGCGAGTGGCCCCTGGGTTGATGCTGTTGGAGCGGACCGGCGCCACGCCGTCGACTTCGTCGGCCAGCGTTTGCATCAGGCCTTCGGTGGCGAATTTCGAGACACCGTAGGCGCCCCAATACGCGCGACCCTTGCGCCCGACGCTGCTGGAGGTGAACACCACCGAGGCGTCCTGGGACAGCTTGAGCAGTGGCAACAGGGTACTGGTCAACATGAACATGGCGTTGACATTGACCTGCATGACGCGCATGAAATTTTCCCCGGACAGCTGTTCGATCGGGGTGCGCGGGCCGATGATCGATGCGTTGTGCAGCAAGCCATCCAGATGGCCGAATTCGCTCTCGATCATCGCCGCCAGCTCATCGTATTGATGGGGCAGGGCGGTCTCGAGGTTGAACGGGATCACGGCCGGTTGCGGATGGCCGGCGGCTTCGATCTCGTCGTAGACCTGGGTCAGGTTGGCTTCGGTCTTGCCCAGCAACAGGACGGTGGCGCCATGGGCGGCATAGGTTTTGGCGGCGGCAGCGCCAATACCGCGACCGGCACCGGTGACCAGGATGACCCGGCCTTTGAGCAGATCGGGGCGGGCGGAATAATCAAACATGAAAAAACCCTCTACATAATCCATCAATAGAGCTGAAAAGATCGCAGCCTGCGGCAGCTCCTACAGGATGCACATCGATCCCCTGTAGGAGCTGCCGAAGGCTGCGATCTTTTGACGTTAATCAGCAGCCACATAGGGCGCTATCAAGCACCTTGCGCAACTCCAGCGGATGATCGACCACCACGTCCGCTCCCCAATGCCGCGGATTATCGTCCGGGTGGATGTAGCCGAAAGTGACGGCGGCCGTCCGGGTGCCGGCATCACGCCCGGATTCGATATCGCGCAGGTCATCGCCCACGAACAGCACGCTGGCCGGATCGAGGTCGAGCATCTTGCAGGCGAGGATCAACGGCTCCGGGTCCGGCTTGCTGTTCTTCACGTGATCCGGGCAAATCAGCAGGGCCGAACGCTCGGCCAGCCCCAGCTGCTGCATGATCGGCTCGGCGAAACGCAGCGGCTTGTTGGTGACCACGCCCCAGATCAGGTTGGCCTTCTCGATATCGGCCAGCAGTTCGCCCATGCCGTCAAACAGTTTGCTGTGAACCGCGCAACCCACCAGGTAACGCTCGAGGAACTCCAGGCGCAATGCCTCGAAACCCGGGGACTCCGGGTCCATGGAGAAGGTCACTGCGACCATCGCCTTGGCACCGCCGGAGATTTCATCGCGGATGTGCTTGTCGTTGATCGGCGGCAAGCCGCGGTCGGCACGCATCGCCTGGCAAATCGCAATGAAGTCCGGCGCGGTGTCGAGCAGGGTGCCGTCCATGTCGAAAAGAACTGCTCTGATACGCATCGGCTTACTCCTCGCGCAGGGTCTGGATCATGTAGTTGACGTCCACGTCGGACGCCAGTTTGTAATGCTTGGTCAGCGGGTT
The DNA here is from genome assembly GCF_058795195.1 of Pseudomonas sp. GW823-FHT06B06. Classification (NCBI taxonomy): domain Bacteria; kingdom Pseudomonadati; phylum Pseudomonadota; class Gammaproteobacteria; order Pseudomonadales; family Pseudomonadaceae; genus Pseudomonas; species Pseudomonas sp. GW823-FHT06B06. The sequence goes on from NZ_JBXAHO010000022.1 coordinate 3,331, forward strand.
GTAGGTCAGGCCAATGATGTCCTTGACGGTCAGGCCGGCCATGCGGCTCCAGGCACCTAGCTCGGAAGGACGGATGAATTTCTTGAAGTCGTGGGTGCCGCGTGGCAACAGCTTCATGATGTATTCGGCGCCGACGATGGCGAACAGGTACGCCTTCGGGTTGCGGTTGATGGTGGAAAAGAACACCTGGCCGCCCGGCTTGACCATGCGGAAACAGGCACGAATCACCGAGGACGGGTCCGGTACGTGCTCGAGCATTTCCAGGCAGGTCACCACGTCGAACTGTTCAGGCATTTCCTCGGCCAGGGCCTCGGCGGTGATCTGTCGGTATTCGACGTTCACGCCCGATTCCAGCTGATGCAGTTGTGCCACCGCCAGTGGCGCTTCGCCCATGTCGATACCGGTCACGGTCGCGCCGCGCTGGGCCATGGCTTCGCTGAGGATGCCGCCGCCGCAACCGACGTCGAGGACCTTCTTGCCGGCCAGGTTGACGCGTTCGTCTATCCAGTTCACGCGCAGCGGATTGATGTCATGAAGCGGTTTGAATTCGCTCTCGCGGTCCCACCAGCGATGGGCCAGGGCTTCGAATTTGGCGATTTCGGCGTAGTCGACGTTGCTCATGGTTTAAGTCCTCTAAAACTTGAAAAATCCTGTAGCCCCGGTACTGAGTCCGGGGAGGCTTACGATTCTTTGCGGCCGCTGATGCGCTGGCCCCAGGCCTTGGCGATGGCGACGAGTTGTTGTTCATCCATGCGTGTCAGGCGGCGGTCGTCGAGCAGTTGCTTGCCCGCGACCCAAAGGTGTTTCACGCAATCGCGGCCTGACGCATATATAAGCTGCGATACCGGGTCATAGACCGGTTGCTGGGCCAGGCCCGAGAGGTCGAACGCCACAATGTCGGCGGCCTTGCCGATTTCCAGCGAGCCCACCTCGGCTTCGATCCCCAGTGCGCGTGCGCCGTTGAGGGTGGCCATGCGCAGGGCGCTGTGGGCGTCCAGTGCGGTGGCCGAACCCGCGACGGCCTTGGCCAGCAGGGCGGCGGTGCGGGTTTCACCCAGCAAGTCCAGGTCATTGTTGCTGGCGGCGCCGTCGGTGCCGAGGGCCACGTTGACCCCGGCCTGCCACAAGCGCTCCACCGGGCAGAAACCGCTGGCCAGCTTCAGGTTCGACTCCGGGCAGTGAATGACATGGGTGTTGCTTTCTACCAGCAGCGCCAGGTCTTCGTCGCTGACCTGGGTCATGTGCACCGCCTGGAAGCGCGGCCCCAGCAAGCCCAGGCGTGCCAGGCGGGCCAGCGGCCGTTCACCCTGCTGTTCGACGGCTTGCCGCACCTCGAAGGCGGTTTCATGCACATGCATGTGGATCGACGCATCCAGCTCTTCGGCGATCACCCGGATCTTTTCCAGGTTTTCATCGCCCACGGTGTAGGGAGCATGGGGCGCGAAGGTGATTTTGATGCGTTCGTGATGCTTGAGATCGCCGAACAGCTCGACACCCTGGCGAATCGCGTCATCCGCCGTGCTGGCGCCCGGGATCGGGAAATCGAGGATCGGAATCGCAATTTGCGCGCGAATGCCGCTGTTGTGCACGCACTCGCTGGCAACCTTCGGGAAGAAATACATGTCAGAGAAGCAGGTGATGCCGCCCTTGAGTTGCTCGGCGATGGCCAGGTCCGTGCCGTCGCGGACGAAATCCTCGTCGACCCACTTGGCCTCGGCTGGCCAGATGTGCTTTTCCAGCCAGGTCATCAGCGGCAGATCGTCGGCCAGGCCGCGAAACAGGGTCATTGCCGCATGCCCGTGGGCATTGATCAGGCCGGGGCTGAGCAAGATGTCCGGCAGTTCACGCACTTCGATTGCGTTAAGCTGCAGGGCGTTGCGGCGCGGACCGATGAAAACGATGCGCCCGTCGCGGATGCCCAGGGCATGATCCTTGAGCACGACGCCAGCGGGTTCGACGGGTACCAGCCAGGTCGGCAGCAACAACAGATCGAGCGCAATGGCAGTGTTCGGCATCGAGGATCGGTTCCAGGGCTTTTGTAAAGGATGGCGAAGTATACCCGAGCGTCTTCGCCGGGGGATCGCTATAATCGGCGGCTTTTGTTTCTGACTGCGGGGTGTGGGATGCGCGATCGACTGTTGGCTGCTGAGAAGGTTAAGGCCATCGATTGGCGTGATGGCACCCTGTACCTGCTGGATCAGCGTGTTTTGCCGTTCGAGCAAACCTGGATCGCCTGCACCAGTGCGGCGGGCGTGGCGGAAGCCATTCGCTCGATGGTGGTGCGCGGCGCGCCAGCCATCGGCATCAGTGCGGCCTATGGCGTGGTGCTGGCGGCGCGGGCCCGATTTGCCGAGGGTGGCCATTGGCAGGAAGCGCTGGAAGAGGATTTCGCGCAGTTGGCCGCCACCCGTCCGACCGCCGTCAACCTGTCCTGGGCACTCGGTCGCATGCGCGAGCGCCTGGCTCGGCTGAAAAAGCACGCCGACCCTTTGTCCGTACTGGAGGCCGAGGCCCTGGCCATCCATGAGAGCGACCGCGAAGCCAACCTGACCATGGCGCAACTGGGCGTCGACCTGATCCGCAAGCACCAGGGCAACGCCCAGGCGATCCTGACCCACTGCAACACCGGCGCACTGGCCACCGGTGGCTTCGGCACGGCGCTGGGGGTGATTCGCGGCGCCTTCATCGAGGGGATGGTCGAGCGCGTGTATGCCGGCGAAACCCGGCCATGGCTGCAAGGCTCGCGACTGACCGCCTGGGAGCTGGCCAACGAAGGCATCCCGGTGACCCTCAGTGCCGATTCCGCCGCTGCACACATCATGAAGACCAAGGGCGTCACCTGGGTCATCGTCGGGGCAGACCGCATTACCGCCAATGGCGACGTGGCCAACAAGATCGGCACCTACCAATTGGCCGTCAATGCCATGCACCACGGGGTGCGCTTCATGGTGGTGGCGCCGAGCTCGACCATCGACATGGACCTGGCCAGCGGCGACGACATTGTGCTCGAGGAGCGCGATGAGCGCGAACTACTGGAGGTGGGTGGCCAGCGGCTCGGGGCCGATATCGATGCGTTCAACCCGGTGTTCGACGTGACCCCGGCAGACCTGATCGACGTGATTGTCACCGAAAAAGGCATCGTCGAGCGCCCGGATACGGCGAAGATGGCGCAGTTGATGTGTCGCAAGCGCCTGCATTGATGATCTCTGGTGCCTGATAAATTGCCTTCGCGAGCAGGCTCGCTCCCACAATATTCGCGGTGTGGCCGCAATGGGCGGCGCAATGACGAATCATTGTGGGAGCGAGCCTGCTCGCGAAGGGGGCCTGAAAGCATTAAAACAGCGTGAATCTGACCCTGGTTCTCCATTCAGCACTGCTCTAAGCCCCTCTGATCCCCTTCAAGCCTGTCATCGGTCAACTAACTATGCTCCATGCGCATCAGGGGGATAGGTGCGTGGCGGCTCTTGTGATAACATCCGGCGGTTTCCAAGGTTGCCCCGCGGGGTGACCTTTACTGCGCAGATCCATGGCATAACTCGTTGATTTGTCGTAAGTCGGTGCATGGCACTCAGCCTGCAGCGGCGAGCTTCGTTCGTCCCATATGGATGAGACGAAGTTTCACCAGAAAAAGGAATCAGGCTTCTCATGGGCGAACTGGCCAAAGAAATCCTCCCGGTCAATATCGAAGACGAGCTGAAGCAGTCCTACCTCGACTACGCGATGAGCGTAATTGTCGGGCGGGCACTGCCGGATGCGCGCGATGGCTTGAAGCCCGTGCACCGGCGCGTGCTGTTCGCGATGAGCGAGCTGGGCAACGACTTCAACAAGCCGTACAAGAAATCTGCCCGTGTTGTCGGTGACGTGATCGGTAAGTATCACCCGCACGGTGACACCGCGGTGTACGACACCATCGTTCGGATGGCCCAGCCATTCTCCCTGCGCTACCTGCTGGTAGACGGCCAGGGCAACTTCGGTTCGGTGGACGGCGACAACGCCGCGGCCATGCGATACACCGAAGTGCGCATGACCAAGCTGGCGCACGAGCTGCTGGCTGACCTGCACAAAGAAACCGTGGACTGGGTGCCGAACTACGACGGCACCGAAATGATCCCGGCGGTCATGCCGACCCGTATTCCCAACCTGCTGGTCAACGGCTCCAGCGGTATCGCCGTGGGCATGGCGACCAACATTCCGCCGCACAACCTCGGTGAAGTCATCGACGGTTGCCTGGCGCTCATCGACAACCCCGAGCTGACCGTCGACGAGCTGATGCAGTACATCCCCGGTCCGGACTTCCCGACCGCCGCGATCATCAACGGTCGCGCCGGCATCATCGAGGCCTACCGTACCGGTCGGGGGCGCATCTACATGCGCGCCCGCTCGATGATCGAAGACATCGACAAGGTCGGTGGCCGCCAGCAGATCGTCATCACCGAACTCCCTTACCAGCTGAACAAAGCCCGTCTGATCGAGAAGATCGCCGAGCTGGTCAAGGAGAAGAAGCTCGAAGGTATCACCGAGCTGCGCGACGAGTCCGACAAGGATGGTATGCGCGTCGTGATCGAGCTGCGTCGCGGCGAAGTGCCTGAGGTGATCCTCAACAACCTCTACGCCCAGACCCAGCTGCAAGCGGTATTCGGCATCAACATCGTCGCGCTGATCGACGGCCGTCCACGCATCCTGAACCTCAAGGACCTGCTGGAAGCCTTCGTGCGTCACCGTCGCGAAGTCGTCACTCGTCGTACCGTGTTCGAACTGCGCAAGGCGCGCGAGCGTGGCCACATCCTCGAAGGTCAAGCGGTTGCCCTGTCGAACATCGACCCGGTCATCGCCCTGATCAAGGCTTCGCCGACCCCGTCGGAAGCCAAGGAAGCGCTGGTCAGCACTCCTTGGGAGTCCTCGGCGGTAGTGGCGATGGTTGAACGTGCCGGCGCCGATTCGTGCCGTCCGGAAAACCTCGACCCGCAATACGGCCTGCGCGACGGCAAGTACTTCCTGTCGCCAGAGCAGGCGCAAGCCATCCTGGAATTGCGTCTGCACCGCCTGACCGGCCTGGAACACGAAAAGCTGCTGGCCGAGTATCAAGAGATCCTCAACCAGATTGGCGAGCTGATCCGCATCCTCAACAGCGCCACGCGCCTGATGGAAGTGATCCGCGAAGAGCTGGAAGTGATCCGTGCCGAGTACGGCGACGTACGCCGCACCGAGATCCTCGATGCGCGTCTCGACCTGACCCTGGGCGACATGATCCCGGAAGAAGATCGCGTGGTGACCATTTCCCACGGTGGCTATGCCAAGACCCAGCCACTGGCGGCATACCAGGCCCAGCGTCGTGGCGGTAAAGGCAAGTCGGCGACCGGCGTCAAGGATGAGGACTACATCGCTCACCTGCTGGTTGCCAACAGCCACACCACGCTGCTGCTGTTCTCCAGCAAGGGCAAGGTGTACTGGCTGAAAACCTACGAAATCCCTGAAGCCTCCCGTGCTGCCCGTGGTCGTCCGCTGGTCAACCTGCTGCCGCTGGATGACGGTGAATACATCACCACCATGCTGCCGGTCGAGGAATACACTGAAGGTCACTTCATCTTCATGGCCACCGCCAACGGCACCGTGAAGAAGACCCCGCTGGAATCCTTCAGCCGTCAACGCAGCGTCGGCCTGATCGCGCTGGAGCTGGACGAAGGCGACGTGCTGATTTCCGCGGCCATTACCGATGGCGAGCGCGAAGTCATGCTGTTCTCCGACGGCGGCAAGGTAACGCGCTTCAAGGAATCCGACGTTCGTGCCATGGGCCGTACCGCTCGTGGTGTGCGCGGCATGCGCCTGCCAGAAGGTCAGAAGCTGATTTCCATGCTGATCCCGGAAGAAGGCAGCCAGATCCTCACCGCTTCGGCGCGTGGTTATGGCAAGCGTACGGCGATCACCGAGTTCCCTGAGTACAAGCGTGGCGGCCAGGGCGTGATCGCCATGGTCAGCAACGAGCGCAACGGCCGTCTGGTCGGTGCGGTCCAGGTGCTCGACGGCGAGGAAATCATGCTGATCTCCGACCAGGGCACCCTGGTGCGTACCCGTGTCGACGAAGTGTCGAGCCTGGGGCGTAATACCCAGGGCGTGACCCTGATCAAGCTGGCCAACGATGAAACGCTGGTTGGTCTGGAGCGGGTCCAGGAGCCTTCGGAAGTCGAGGGTGAAGAGCTGGAAGGCGAAGAAGGTGCTGTGTTCGAAGGCACTGCAGTGATCGACGACATCGTCGAAGACCAGCAACTCGACGCCGCCGCTGACGAAGAACCACAGGAATAAGCGGGTAAACAGGGGGCGGATGAAAATTCGCCCCCTTGTTGTTTGTCCGAGAGGAAAATGTCGACACCCATGGATATCCCCTGTGGGAGCGAGCCTGCTCGCGAAGCAGGCGCCGCGGTATCTCTGAAACACCGCGGTGATGCATTCGCGAGCAGGCTCGCTCCCACAGGTGCCTGCTTCAGCAGGGCCCCTGTGTCGATTGATAATGTGATTTATTGCGTGATACCACCAAATCAGAGCGAGATTGGATGTGAGCAAGAGAGCCTATAACTTCTGCGCCGGTCCTGCGGCGCTTCCCGAAGCTGTCCTGCAGCGCGCCCAGGGTGAACTCCTCGACTGGCACGGCAAGGGCCTGTCGGTCATGGAAATGAGCCATCGCAGCGATGAGTTCGTGTCCATTGCCACCAAGGCCGAGCAGGATCTGCGTGATCTGCTGAATATCCCCTCGAACTATAAAGTGCTGTTCCTGCAAGGCGGCGCCAGCCAGCAATTTGCCCAGATTCCGCTGAACCTGCTGCCTGAAAGCGGCACCGCCGACTATATCGACACCGGTATCTGGTCGCAGAAAGCCATCGAGGAAGCGTCGCGCTTCGGTAACGTCAATGTTGCCGCCACCGCCAAGCCCTACGACTATTTCGCCATTCCTGGCCAGAATGAATGGCAGCTGTCCAAGGACGCGGCCTACGTTCACTACGCGCCGAACGAAACCATCGGCGGCCTGGAATTCCAGTGGGTTCCCGAGACCGGTGACGTGCCATTGGTGGCCGACATGTCTTCGGACATCCTCTCACGCCCGATCGATGTCTCGCGCTTCGGCATGATCTACGCCGGCGCCCAGAAGAACATCGGCCCGAGCGGTATCGTAGTGAACATCGTTCGCGAAGACCTGCTCGGTCGCGCCCGTTCCATTTGCCCGACCATGCTCGACTACAAGGTCGCGGCCGACAACGGCTCCATGTACAACACCCCGCCAACCCTGGCCTGGTACCTGTCCGGCCTGGTGTTCGAGTGGCTGAAAGAGCAGGGCGGTGTCGAGGCCATCGGCAAGCTCAATGACGTCAAGCAGCGCACGCTGTACGACTTCATCGATGCCAGCGGCCTCTACAGCAACCCGATCAACAAGTCGGACCGCTCGTGGATGAACGTACCGTTCCGCCTGGCCGATGACCGTCTGGACAAGCCGTTCCTGGCTGGCGCCGACGAGCGTGGCCTGCTGAACCTCAAGGGCCACCGCTCCGTGGGCGGCATGCGCGCCTCCATCTATAACGCCGTCGACATCAACGCGATCAACGCGCTGGTGGCGTACATGGCAGAGTTCGAGAAGGAACACGGCTAATGTCTGAGCAAGAACTCAAGGCACTGCGCCTGCGCATCGATGCCCTGGACGAAAAAGTCCTGGAGCTGATCAGTGAGCGCGCACGCTGCGCCCAGGAAGTTGCGCGAGTAAAGATGGCTTCGCTGGCCGAAGGCGAAGTGCCGGTGTTCTATCGTCCCGAGCGCGAAGCTCAGGTGCTCAAGCGTGTCATGGAGCGCAACCAGGGGCCGCTGGGCAACGAGGAGATGGCGCGGCTGTTCCGCGAAATCATGTCCTCGTGCCTGGCCCTCGAGCAACCGTTGAAAGTCGCGTACCTGGGCCCTGAAGGTACCTTCACCCAGGCGGCGGCCCTGAAACACTTCGGCCACGCGGTGATCAGCAAGCCGATGGCGGCCATCGACGAAGTGTTCCGCGAAGTGGCGGCCGGTGCGGTGAATTTCGGCGTGGTCCCGGTGGAAAACTCCACCGAAGGCGCGGTCAACCACACCCTCGACAGCTTCCTCGAGCACGACATGGTCATCTGTGGTGAAGTCGAGTTGCGGATTCACCACCACCTGTTGGTCGGTGAAAACACCAAGACCGACAGCATCAGCCGCATCTACTCCCACGCCCAGTCCCTGGCCCAGTGCCGCAAGTGGCTGGACGCCCACTACCCGAATGTCGAGCGCGTGGCGGTGTCCAGCAACGCCGAAGCGGCCAAGCGGGTCAAGGGCGAGTGGAACTCGGCGGCGATTGCCGGCGACATGGCGGCGGGCCTCTACGGGCTGACCCGATTGGCCGAGAAAATCGAGGACCGTCCGGACAACTCCACGCGCTTCCTCATGATCGGTAACCAGGAAGTGCCGCCGACTGGCGACGACAAGACCTCGATCATCGTCTCGATGAGCAACAAGCCGGGCGCGCTGCACGAATTGCTGGTGCCGTTCCACGACAACGGCATCGACCTGACGCGAATCGAGACCCGTCCGTCGCGCAGCGGCAAATGGACCTACGTGTTCTTCATCGACTTCGTCGGCCACCACCGCGACCCGCTGGTAAAAGGTGTGCTGGAAAAGATCAGTCAGGAAGCAGTAGCACTCAAAGTGCTGGGTTCCTACCCGAAAGCAGTTCTCTAAGGGGCGGTAGCAAATGAGTGGCAATTTCCTCGCTCTGGCACAGCCGGGCGTGCAACAACTTTCGCCTTACGTTCCGGGCAAACCCGTGGACGAGCTGGCGCGTGAGCTGGATCTCGATCCGGCCAGCATCGTCAAGCTGGCCAGCAACGAAAACCCGTTGGGCGCGAGCCCCAAGGCCCTGGCCGCCATTCGTGATGCCCTGGTCGAACTGACCCGTTATCCAGACGGCAATGGTTTTGCGCTCAAGACCCTGCTGGCCGAACAGTGCCGCGTCGAGCTGAACCAGGTGACATTGGGCAACGGTTCCAATGACATCCTTGAGCTGGTCGCACGCGCCTACCTGGCGCCGGGCCTGAATGCGGTGTTCAGCGAGCATGCGTTTGCGGTCTACCCGATCGTGACCCAGGCCGTCGGCGCCCAGGCCAAGGTCATTCCGGCCAAGGACTGGGGCCATGACCTGCCGGCCATGCTGGCGGCCATCGATGCCAATACCCGCGTAGTCTTCATCGCCAACCCGAACAACCCAACCGGGACCTGGTTCGATACCGAGGCGCTGGATGAATTCCTCCAGGACGTGCCGGAGCACGTGCTGGTGGTGCTGGACGAGGCCTACATCGAATACGCCGAAGGCAGCGACTTGCCGGACGGCCTGGACTTCCTGGCGGCTTACCCGAACCTGCTGGTGTCGCGCACGTTCTCCAAGGCCTACGGCCTGGCGGCATTGCGCGTCGGTTATGGCTTGTCCACCGCCGTGGTCGCCGATGTGCTGAACCGCGTGCGCCAACCGTTCAACGTCAACAGCCTGGCCTTGGCCGCTGCGTGCGCTGCGCTGCAAGACGCCGAATACCTGGCGGAAAGTCGTCGCTTGAACGAGTCGGGCATGCAGCAACTGGAAGCGGGTTTCCGTGAGTTGGGCCTGAGCTGGATTCCTTCCAAGGGCAACTTCATCTGCGTTGATCTAAATCGCGAAGCGGCTCCGGTGTTCCAGGGCTTGCTGCGCGAAGGCGTGATCGTGCGCCCGGTGGCCAACTACGGCATGCCGAACCACTTGCGCGTTACCATCGGTCTGCCGGCGGAAAACAGCCGCTTCCTTGAGGCGCTGGCCAAGGTTATGGCTCGTGGTTGATGTCACTGTGCCGCAATCTGCTGAGCCGTTGATCGGGCGCCTGGTGGTGGTCGGCCTGGGGTTGATCGGCGGTTCGTTTGCCAAGGGTTTGCGCGAAAGTGGCCTGTGCCGCGAAGTGGTCGGGGTCGACCTCGACCCGCAGTCGCGCAAGCTGGCCGTTGAATTGGGCGTGGTGGATCGTTGCGAAGAAGACCTGGCGTTGGCTTGCCAGGGTGCCGACGTGATCCAGCTGGCTGTGCCGATCCTCGCCATGGAAAAAATGCTCGGCCGATTGGCCGGCATGGACCTTGGGCAAGCGATCCTGACTGACGTTGGCAGCGCCAAGGGCAACGTCGTGCGTGCGGCGAGCGAAGCCTTTGGCGGGATGCCGGCGCGTTTCGTGCCAGGCCATCCGATCGCAGGTTCCGAGCAGAGCGGGGTGGAAGCCTCCAATGCCGACCTGTTCCGGCGCCACAAAGTGATCCTCACGCCGCTGGATCAGACCGATCCGCAAGCCTTGGCCGTGGTCGATCGCCTGTGGCGCGAACTGGGCGCCGATGTCGAGCACATGCAGGTCGAACGGCACGATGAAGTGCTGGCGGCCACCAGTCATCTGCCGCACTTGCTGGCATTCGGCCTGGTCGACTCGCTGGCCAAGCGCAATGAAAATCTTGAGATCTTCCGTTACGCTGCGGGCGGTTTCCGCGATTTCACAAGAATCGCCGGGAGCGACCCGGTCATGTGGCATGACATCTTCCTCGCTAACCGCGAGGCTGTCCTGCGCACACTCGATACATTTCGCAGCGACCTCGACGCCTTGCGCGACGCGGTCGATGCAGGGGATGGGCACCAATTGTTGGGCGTTTTCACGCGCGCCCGGGTTGCCCGCGAGCATTTCAGTAAAATCCTGGCCCGTCGGGCCTATGTGGACGCTATGAATTCCAACGATCTGATTTTCCTGGCTCAACCTGGTGGCCGCCTGTCCGGTCGGATTCGCGTACCAGGTGACAAGTCGATTTCCCACCGTTCGATCATGCTGGGCTCCCTGGCCGAAGGCGTCACCGAAGTCGAAGGTTTCCTCGAGGGCGAAGACGCCCTGGCGACCCTGCAGGCGTTCCGTGACATGGGCGTGGTCATCGAAGGCCCGCACCATGGTCGTGTGACCATCCACGGCGTCGGCCTGCATGGCCTCAAGCCAGCACCGGGCCCGATCTACCTGGGTAACTCCGGCACCTCGATGCGCCTGTTGTCCGGCCTGCTGGCCTCGCAAGACTTCGACAGCACCCTGACCGGCGACGCTTCGCTGTCCAAGCGCCCGATGAATCGCGTGGCTAACCCGCTGCGCGAGATGGGCGCGGTCATTGAAACCGCTGCCGAAGGTCGTCCGCCGATGACCATCCGTGGCGGCAACAAGCTCAAGGGCCTGACCTACACCATGCCGATGGCCAGTGCCCAGGTTAAATCCTGCCTGCTGCTGGCGGGTCTGTACGCTGAAGGCAAGACCACCGTCACCGAACCTGCGCCAACCCGCGACCACACCGAGCGCATGCTGCGTGGCTTCGGCTACCCGGTGAGCGTTGACGGTGCAACGGCCTCGGTCGAGTCGGGCGGCAAGCTGACCGCGACCCATATCGAAGTGCCGGGCGACATCTCGTCGTCGGCGTTCTTCCTGGTGGCCGCATCGATCGCCGAAGGTTCGGAGCTGGTGCTCGAGCATGTCGGCATCAACCCGACCCGTACCGGCGTCATCGACATCCTGCGCCTGATGGGCGCTGACATCACCCTGGAAAACCAGCGTGAAGTGGGTGGCGAGCCAGTAGCTGACCTGCGCGTGCGGGCAGCTAAACTTAAAGGTATCGAGATTCCCGAAGCGCTGGTTCCGCTGGCCATCGACGAATTCCCGGTGCTGTTCGTGGCTGCCGCCTGTGCCGAAGGGCGCACCGTGCTGACCGGCGCCGAAGAGCTGCGTGTCAAGGAGTCGGACCGTATCCAGGTCATGGCCGATGGCCTGCTGGCGCTGGGTGTCAAATGCCAGCCGACGCCGGACGGCATCATTATCGACGGCGGCCAGATCGGCGGCGGTGAAGTGCACGGCCACGGCGACCACCGGATTGCCATGGCCTTCAGCGTCGCCTCGCTGCGCGCCACTGCACCGATCCGCATCCATGACTGCGCCAACGTCGCGACCTCGTTCCCCAACTTCCTCGCGCTGTGCGCGCAGGTCGGTATCCGCGTTGCCCAAGAGGCTCAGTCGTGAAGCGCATTGCACCGGTCATCACCATTGATGGGCCAAGCGGCTCGGGCAAAGGCACCATCGCCGGAATCCTGGCTCGGCGCCTGGGCTGGAACCTGCTGGATTCCGGTGCGCTGTACCGCCTGCTGGCCTTCGCCGCGCACAACCACGGCGTCGACCTGACCAATGAAGAGCTGCTGAAGAAACTCGCCGCTCATCTGGATGTGCAATTTATCGCGGCGACCGAAGGTCAGCTGCAGCGCATCATCCTGGAAGGGGACGAGGTCAGCGATGTGATCCGTACCGAAAGCGTCGGCTCGGGTGCCTCCCAGGTGGCGGCATTGCCCGCGGTGCGCGAGGCGCTGCTGCAGCGCCAGCGCGCCTTCCAGGAAGCGCCGGGCCTGGTGGCCGATGGTCGCGACATGGGCACCGTGGTGTTTCCGGATGCGCCGCTGAAGATTTTCCTGACCGCCAGTGCCGAGGAAAGGGCGCGTCGTCGATATTTGCAGTTGAAGGGCAAAGGCGACGATGTTAGTCTGTCGAGTCTGCTAGATGAGATCCGTGCACGCGATGAGCGTGACACCCAGCGAGCGGTAGCCCCGCTTAAACCGGCGGCTGACGCCATACAGCTGGATTCCACGGAGTTGTCCATCGACCAGGTGCTGGAACGCATCATGAGCGAGATCGCCATTCGCGATATCGCCGGGTGACCAAGAAGGCCGCAGGGGACCAGTCATAGTCCTGTGGCGCTTCTTTTAAATGAAACTAACCCACACCGTCTGGGGTGTGGAGATGGGCGTATCCTTCGCCCTCATTCACAGGAATTAAAATGAGCGAAAGCTTTGCGGAACTCTTTGAAGAAAGCCTAAAAACCCTGAACCTTCAGGCAGGCTCCATCATCACCGGTGTTATCGTTGATATCGATTACCAAGCTCGCTGGGTAACCGTTCACGCTGGCCTGAAGTCTGAAGCACTCATCCCGCTTGAGCAGTTCTACAACGACGCTGGCGACCTGACTATCAACGTCGGTGACGAAGTTCACGTTGCGCTGGACTCGGTTGAAGACGGCTTTGGCGAAACCAAGCTGTCCCGTGAAAAAGCCAAGCGCGCTGAATGCTGGATTGTTCTGGAAGCAGCCTTCGCAGCCGAAGAAGTGGTCAAGGGCGTTATCAACGGTAAGGTTAAAGGCGGCTTCACTGTCGACGTTAACGGCATCCGTGCGTTCCTGCCAGGTTCTCTGGTTGACGTCCGTCCAGTGCGCGACACCACGCACCTGGAAGGCAAAGAGCTGGAATTCAAGGTCATCAAGCTGGACCAGAAGCGCAACAACGTTGTCGTTTCCCGTCGTAGCGTCCTGGAAGCCGAGAACTCCGCCGAGCGCGAAGCTCTGCTGGAATCCCTGCAGGAAGGCCAGCAAGTCAAAGGTATCGTCAAAAACCTCACCGATTACGGCGCATTCGTCGATCTGGGTGGCGTGGACGGCCTGCTGCACATCACCGACATGGCCTGGAAGCGCATCAAGCATCCTTCCGAAATCGTCAACGTTGGTGACGAAATCGACGTTAAGGTTCTGAAATACGATCGCGAACGCAACCGTGTTTCCCTGGGCCTGAAGCAACTGGGCGAAGATCCATGGGTTGCTATCAAAGCCCGTTACCCAGAAGGCACTCGCGTTACCGCTCGTGTAACCAACCTGACCGACTACGGCTGCTTCGCTGAGCTGGAAGAAGGCGTTGAAGGCCTGGTACACGTTTCCGAAATGGACTGGACCAACAAGAACATCCACCCTTCGAAAGTCGTACAAGTCGGCGACGAAGTGGAAGTTATGGTTCTGGACATCGACGAAGAGCGTCGTCGTATCTCCCTGGGCATCAAGCAGTGCAAATCTAACCCATGGGAAGATTTCTCTGGCCAGTTCAACAAGGGCGATAAAATCTCCGGCACCATCAAGTCGATCACCGATTTCGGTATCTTCATTGGTCTGGACGGCGGCATCGACGGCCTGGTTCACCTGTCCGACATCTCCTGGAACGAAGTGGGCGAAGAAGCTGTTCGTCGTTTCAAGAAGGGCGACGAGCTGGACACCGTTATCCTGTCGGTTGACCCAGAGCGCGAGCGCATCTCCCTGGGTATCAAGCAGCTGGAAAGCGATCCGTTCTCCGAGTACGTTCAAGAGAACGACAAAGGCGCAATCGTTAAGGGCATCGTGAAAGAAGTTGACGCTAAAGGCGCCATCATCACCCTGGCCGACGATATCGAAGCGACTCTGAAAGCCTCCGAAATCAGCCGTGACCGCGTTGAAGACGCGCGCAACGTTCTGAAAGAAGGCGAAGAAGTAGAAGCCAAGATCATCAGCGTTGATCGCAAGAGCCGCGTAATCCAGCTCTCGATCAAGTCGAAAGACGTTGAAGACGAGAAAGAAGCTATCCAGAGCCTGCGCGACAAGCCAGTAGCTGGTGACGCTCCAGTAGCCACCACCCTGGGTGACCTGCTGCGTGCTGCACAAGCGGAAAAACAGAACTAAGTTCTGACTTTCTGTAAAAAAAAGGGCGACTTCAGTCGCCCTTTTTTGTGTCTGGAATTCGGCTCTCCGTCGTGGATGCGATCTTCTGCGCGCTAACCACGAAACATTCCCTCGCCAAAACTGTCTCTTTCCTTAGCAGGATCAATCGCTTATTTGCAGCTAGTCTTAGCGTGGGGTAAGCGACGGTCGGGCGTTCTGCCTGGCATAAGGAATCAAATGAAGAGGCTCGTTGTCGTGATGGCAGTGCTGGCATTGGTGGTGGGTTGTACAACTAATGCAAGAACGCATGCCGTGCGTGGGGTCAGTGGTATCGAGATCGATTGCTCAGGGCTGGGGTCGGGATGGGAGAGGTGCCAGAAGCGTGCAGGTAAAGAATGCAAAGGCGCGGGCTACAAGGTCGTGGCCAGGTCCGACGACGCCAAGGAAGAGCAAGAATTTCTCTCCGGTTTCAACCCCGCGGGCTTTAGCACTCGGACGATGCTGGTTATCTGCAGGTGAGTGGGCGGGTAGGGCGCTAGAGTCCCAGAAGAGAAAAAACAGGGTGCAGGATGGGGCTGTTCAAATTTGTCAGGGCATGCTAAAACCTTTGAAGCGCTGATCTAGCTGCTTGAAAAAGAAGGGAAAATTATGACGAAGTCGGAGTTGATCGAACGAATTGTCACCCATCAAGGGCTGCTCTCATCAAAGGATGTGGAGCTGGCCATCAAGACCATGCTTGAGCAAATGTCCCAATGCTTGGCCACTGGAGATCGCATCGAGATCCGTGGGTTTGGTAGCTTCTCCCTGCATTATCGTGCACCGCGGGTAGGGCGTAATCCGAAGACCGGCCAGTCGGTTAGCCTGGATGGCAAGTTTGTACCGCATTTTAAGCCGGGGAAGGAGTTGCGGGATCGGGTGAATGAGGAGGAGGAAGAAGGCGATAATCAGTATCAAGGAGGGAGGGGTGAATAAAATCAAGCGCCTTCTGTTGGTATTTGTGTTCCTTTTGCTGACGGCGGCTGTCCTGTTGTTTGTCCTGGAAAATCAGGAAGCGGTCGCCTTGGTTTTTTTGGGTTTCTCTCTGCCGCACCTCCCCGTTTCTGCTCTGCTGATTGCCGCCCTGTTAGTTGGGCTGCTTTTTGGGCCTGCTGTGAGTTTTCTGGTTGTCAAGCGTAGTCGCAGGAAAAATGGACTGAAGTTGCGCGATATTAATTAGGACACTCATTTTTTCCTTTACTGCACACTTTTGGGTGATTGCTGTTAGAGGGAATTTACTTTTTCACCCCCTCGCCCCTTCGTCTTGATTGTGATATGCGACAAGCGGAGCCTATGTGGGTGAACTTCAGTGTGTAGGGTGAATCTTAAAGCTGGTTTGCCGTTGCGTAAGTATCAGATATTCTAGACGAAAATCGGTAGCCGGACGGCTGGTTGGCTCTATTTCGATGTAGAAAAAGTCACCGTGCATTTGTGATTGTGTCAAGCCGTAACCGTATGTTACGTGCTTTCGCCCTCGCCCGAGCTGCTACGCTTCTACTGCAGCCCGATAAGGGTGCCTAGGCTCTAGATCGTTGAATGTCCACCGTGAGCCCGGTGAGTTGCATTTAAGGAAAATTGAGAATAATGGTTAACGATCGAGACCGCTTGATTGAGAGCGACGAGATGGATTTAACAGACCTGTACAAAGGACTGTGGAAACAAAAAATTCTGATTGTGCTATGCACGGCCATTGGACTTCTGGCAGCTGCAGGCTACGCCTGGAATGTAACACCGATCTACGAAACTACGTTTTTTGTGCAGCCTCCGACTCAAAATGATATCGCCAACCTTAATTATGGGCGGGGGGAAGGTACTGGCTTGTCGGTGTTAACGGTCAAGGATGTCTATGATGTCTACCTCAAGCATCTGCAGTCTGAGACCTTGCGTAGGGACCTTTTTGAAAGTGTTTACTTGCCGGGTATAGCTGACTCGCAGCGCACGGGCTCACAAAATGCGATGTTTGGTCGATTCGACAGATCTTTGGCGGTTGCATTAACCAGCAAAGAAGATCCGACGCGCTTCTCTATCATCGCTACAGTTCCCAATCCCAATGATGCGGTGAAATGGGTGACGGCGTTTGCGGTGATGGCTGGCGAACATGCCAAACAGGAAGTGCTTGGTAACATCAAGAGCGATGCAACGATCAAAGCGAATAACCTTGAGCGAGAAATCGACAGGCAGCAATCAAGCTCACGTAAGGAGCGCGAAGACCGTATCGTGCAACTCAAGGAGGCGTTGATTATCGCAAGGTCTATTGGCCTGGAGAAACCGCCGGTCATTAAGGGCGAGTTATCAGCGGAAGTGTCCGACGGCATGGATGGCTCTCTGATGTATATGCGTGGTAGCAAAGCCCTTGAAGCGGAAATTGACAACCTACAGAAGAGACGGTCGGACGATCCTTTCATCAGTCAGTTGCGTCAGAAACAGGAACGCTTGGCATTTTACCGTACATTGGAAATTGATCCTGCGAGTGTTACCGTTTTTCGTCAAGATGGCTTGGTAGAGTTACCCGATCAGCCCATCAAGCCGCGAAAACTTCTTATCCTGGCGCTGGGTTTGATGGTGGGTTTTGCTTTTGGCATTTTCCTCGCATTGACCCGGTTTCTTTTGGGTGAAAAAAGACGTTCTCAGCACCCCCTCTAGAAGTGGGCGCTTTTGACCGCTGTTGGGAGTCTCGGGTGTTGATCTGACGACGCTTAGGTTCGTAAGCTTTATGTGAGGTGTTTTTTGAATCTGGCGCAGATCAATAGAATATACAAAAATAATATCAAGGTTATTAGCAATTATTCCCATATGACTATCTTGCAGGTAGTCAATTCGTTCTTTTATATACTGATTTATCCATTTGTTATTAATACAGTTGGGCTTGAAAATTACGGGCTTTATGTTTTTGCTTCAAGCATTGCAGCTTACTTCATGGTTTTTATAAACTTTGGATTTGATATGCATGCTGCGAAACTGATATCGCTTGATCAAACTGATCATGAGTTGCATGCCTCGTTGATATCCTCGGTCACGGTTGCGAAAATATTCCTTGAGTTGTTTGCGATTGTAGTGTTTGTTCTGTTGGTGATCAACATTCCGTTCGTAAGGGATAATTGGTTACTTTTTTTATTGTGTTTTGCGAATACACTTTCGTGCATATTTTTGCCTGTCTGGTATTTCCATGGCATGCAAAAAATGAAAATTCTGACAATTATTCAACTCTCCCTAAAGTTTTTATCGCTGCCTGCTATCTTTTTCCTTGTCAGTGGTGTTGATGATATTGGTGTTTATACTTTTATTGTTGTTATGACTAACGTGTTTTCAGCGGTGGTTGCATTTGTCATAGCCGTCAATCTCGCAGGTTCAGCACTGAAGTGGCCTTCACTGTATAAAGTAAAGGAGTTGGTGTTTGAGGTACAACCATTTTTCTGGTCGAGTGCGACAAATACCCTTAAACAAAAAAGTGTAGAGATAATAGTAGGTTCATTGTTTGGTATGAAGGAAGTTGCAGTTTACGACTTAGCAAATAAAATATTTTCTGTGCCAAGTTTGTTGGCTTCGAATATCAATGCGGCACTTTTTCCAATGATGGTGAAAAAAGCACAGAAAGATATTGTAAATAAAATTATAAAAATTGAAGTGTTTATCGGATTACTTTGCATGGCTTCCGTGGCAGTGGGTGGTTACTGGGTTGTTCAGTTGGTATCGGTGCATGATATGCAACAAGCGTATTATTTATCGATGTTGCTCAGTATCAATATAATGACTTTCTTAATAGTTGGAAGTCATATTTATTTCATTTTTGTTCCTCATCAACGATATGATTTTGTTTTGAGGAATCAGGTCGTGTCGGTAGTTTCATTCTATGCTTTTTGTGCAATATATCTCTACTTTAGTTGGAGTATTTATTCCGTCGTGTTGGCTTTGGTAAGTTCGGCTATGCTAGAGATAGTTTATAGTTATTCGTTGGTCAATAAGGTAAAGAGCTATTAGCTTGATGGGGCGAGGTGTTTTTGGGGATGGTTTAACTGCGTATGTATTGTCATGTTAGCCCGGAGCATTGAGAGTATCGTTAACTGGCGGGTTGATCTTAAAGGTTAAGTGGAGTAAGTGATGGCAGTGGAAAGATTTGGTATCCCGGTTGTGTTGTTTTTGTTCAAGCGTATAGATAAGCCCTTAGAGGTGCTTAAGCAAATTGCGAAAGTGGCACCCGCAAAGCTGTATTTGCTGTCGGATGGCGGCAGAAACGCAGAAGAGGTAGCGCTTGTAGAGCAATGCAGGCAGGCTATTGAGGGCGCAATCACCTGGGATTGTGAGATTGTACGCAGGTATCAAAAGAATAATGTCGGGGTTTATTCAAATATCGCTGAAGGCGCCAAATGGGTTTTTGAGCGTGAAGAGTGCGCCATTTTTCTAGAGGATGACAATCTTCCGGAAGAGTCATTTTTCAAGTTTTGCGAGGATGTACTGGCAAAGTATGAAAAAGATACACGCGTGCTTTGGGTATGCGGAACTAATTATCTAAAAGAGTATGAGCCGGAAGACGGCGCTAGTTACGTATTTACCAAAAATATGATGCCCTGTGGCTGGGCTTCATGGGCGGATAAGTTTAATGCTTTTTATGACGGTGAGCTGACGCTCTGGCGAAACCCGTATGTAAGAAATAGGATAAAGCGCGAGTATGAGTACAGCAGGCTGTATTATCAGGATGAATACAATCTTGACTATGAATTAGATGCCAAGAAAAGTATTGGTAGATTCTATTCCTGGGACTATCAAATGAGTTTCAGTATGCGTGCCCACAACGTGTATGCAATTGTTCCCAAATACAACCAGATCAAAAACATAGGTGTTGATGCTGATTCCACTCATGGTGGCCACTCGATGCAAGATGTCATGGTTGAACGATTTTGTGGTTTAAAGACTCGAGCGATGGAGTTCCCACTAAGACATCCAGAAGCATTACTCATTGATTTGCCCTTTGAGGTTTCAGTGGCAAAGATTATATTGAATCCAAACTTTTTTTCTATAAGATCGATTGCTTCCCGCTTAATTAGAGACTTTTTAGGTGTTAAGAAGACTGAAAGTATATCCAACTTTATAAAGAATAAGCTTTCGAAAAGAAGGTAGATATGCGTGTAACAAGACAGCTGTCCATATTTCTTGCCTTCTTAACCTTTTTAGTTTTGTGGGGGTTGTATGGCTGGAATTTTTGGAATGGCGATAGGGAGGGGTACGAACTATATTACAATACACGTGATACGCTTGCCAGTTGGGGTGGCGAAGTGGGTTATGGGTATTTGAACATCGTTGCGCATGAAAGCGGATTGTCTTATCAAAATTTCCAGATTTTAGTGTCTCTTGTAACTCTTTTGTTAGTGTTCAGGTATATAGTAAAGCGAACAATTTCGCCTTTTGTATCTTTGGTGATGTATGCGGTTTGTTTTTTTTCTTTAGACTTTGTTCTAATGCGGAACTTTCTTGCCTTCGCTATTTTTTTGCAAGGTATGTTGATATTGTTTGAGGATAAGCCTTATAGCAGGATTAAGTACGGATTGCTGATAGTTGTAGCGGCAACAATTCATCAGTCGTCGTTGATGTATATGTTGTTCATTATTATGCCTGTCACCAGAGTGGTTCCTTTGGGCAGATTTTTCCTACTGTTTTTTGCGTTTATTTTTGCCTATGTGCTGATCAGGTTCAGTCTTCCTTTACCTGAGGCGATAGCCAAGCATTTTAATTATTACAATACATCACTAAAGAGTTCGTTCGCTAACGTATTCGTACACTTGGCATCATTGTCGCTCATAGCGTTGGCTGTGATGGCAGAAAGAAAAAGTCTACGTGAGGTTTATTGCCTTTCTGGACGTGAGAAAGAGCTTGCATTTGTATTGAATTTGAATTTATTTTCATTGTTTTTTTTGGTGTTGTATTTTGAGTCTGAGATTTTTGTACGGCTGTTAAGGTCTGTCATGTTTTTTAATATTTTGCACTGTGTTAACTCTTTGTTTTTACTGCGGCGGACCTATCTGTTCTTGATGTTGTATGTTCTGGTTTTTGCGGTTTATTTAGTGTTGTTCTTTGTGATGCCTGTTGCGGATTATTCTGTTATTCCATTGTTCAGTAGTAATCTGCTTTTTAATTTGTTTAAATAGGGTGTGGTGATGGATTGTTTTTTTTTTTTTTTTTTTGAGGTTTTTCGCAATGTTTTATTTTTTTATTTGATTCGAGTGACAATGTCATGAATATCTTGTTCTTGGGCGGTATTTTTAGTGAGTGCGATAAACAAAATATTGTTCAAAAGTCAAAAGGTGGTGTGCAAAACGCTGCGGATACGCTGCAAAAAAATTACATAAATGGTTTCTGCCATAGCGCCTTGGTACGATCTGTTTCGATAATAAATCTTCCTTTCGTTGGCGCCTACCCGCACCGCTACCAAGACATATTTTACCGCCCGGTAGCTAAGGAAGAGTCGCTGGATGGAGCGAAGGTTTTAAACATTGAATTTTTCAATTTTACTATTGTAAAAAATTTGCACCGGGTTACTCAGGCCGTAAAGGCAATTCTGTCAGAAATGAACGCTAATAAAGATGAAAAGCACGTACTGGTATGCTACTCCATGCACTTGCCATTTTTATTGGCTTGTTATTTTGTCAAGCTTTTGAGGAAAAAAACCCATCTTTGTGTTATCGTTCCCGACCTGCCTGAGTACATGGCCGTAAGAACCGGAATCACGAAAACAATTTTCTCTATGCTGTCACGAGTTTCATATTTCATTGTCAATAAATCTGACAGTATTGTCGCGATCACTAGGGATATGCTGAATAAGTTTAATGGCGATATTATAAAAGTCGTAATAGAAGGGATTGCTGACAAGCGCTACATTTCCATTTCTGACGCTGGTCAGCGAAAAAGGTATTTTTTGTACACGGGCACCTTGGATCGTCGTTATGGGATTAGGAATCTGGTAGATTCTTTTGTCGATTCCGGTATCGCGGATTATGAATTGTACATCTGTGGTGATGGAGACGATCGCCCCTATGTAGAGCAGGTGGCTGGGTTGACAGTGAATGTCAAATATTTCGGACAGCTGGATAGGGCGTCCGTGTTGGATTTGCAGCGAAATGCAGCTCTGTTGATCAACCCCAGGGATAACGACTCGGAATATACAAAGTACTCATTCCCGTCAAAAGTAATAGAGTACATGTCTTCTGGTGTACCTGTACTGATGTACAGGCTTGACGGTATTCCTGATGAGTATTATGGTTTTTGTTACCTGATACCCACCGGTCGTGATGGTTTGAAGAAAAAATTATTAGAGCTTTCAAAGCTCGTAGATAGTGAATTTATAAGTATGGGTGAATCGGCTAAACAATTCATTATCGATAACAAGATGCCTGATATGCAGGTTACTAAGCTGTTGGATGCTATTAATGGAGAAGGCCATGTTTAAGGGCAAAAAGTTATTGATTACCGGTGGTACAGGTTCTTTTGGCAATGCTGTTCTTAAGCGGTTCCTCGACACCGATATCGCCGAAGTCCGTATCTTCAGCCGTGACGAGAAGAAACAGGATGACATGCGCAAGCGTTATGCAAGCTCGAAGCTGAAGTTTTATATCGGTGACGTTCGGGACTATCAGAGTGTTTTAAATTCAACCCGCGGTGTGGACTATATCTTCCATGCAGCTGCGTTAAAGCAAGTTCCGTCCTGTGAGTTTCACCCCATGGAGGCGGTTAAGACTAACGTCTTAGGTACTGAGAATCTGCTTGAGGCTGCTATTCAGAATGAAGTCAAGCGTGTCGTTTGTCTAAGTACTGATAAGGCGGTATATCCGATCAACGCCATGGGTATCTCCAAGGCGATGATGGAAAAAGTGATGGTGGCCAAATCGCGAAATGTCGATGATGCCAAGACTGTCATTTGTGGTACTCGATATGGCAACGTCATGGCTTCTCGGGGTTCTGTTATACCGCTGTTCATTGAGCAGATTCGCGCAGGTCAAGCTTTGACGCTGACCGATCCTAATATGACTCGTTTCATGATGACGCTTGCTGATGCGGTAGATTTAGTGTTGTACGCCTTCAAAAATGGCAACAATGGCGATCTGTTTGTCCAAAAAGCTCCAGCAGCAACTGTTGAAGTCCTTGCACGCGCGTTGACAGAATTGGTTGGTAAGCCAGAGCACCCAATTCAGGTGATTGGTACGCGTCATGGAGAGAAGCTTTACGAAGCACTGCTGAGCCGAGAAGAAATGGCATGTGCCGAAGATATGGGGGATTATTTCCGAGTTCCTCCTGATTTGCGTGATCTAAACTATGCCAAATTTGTTGAGCAGGGTGAGACCAAAATATCTCGCACTGAAGATTATAACTCTCACAACACTGAGCGCCTGGATGTTGAGGGAATGCAGCAACTTTTGTTGAAGCTGGACTTTATGCGCGCCATTCAACGTGGCGAGCACGCAACACCTGAGGAATAATACATGAAGGTTCTGATAACAGGGGCCAATGGGTTCGTTGGCCGGAATCTCGTATCGCATTTGGCCGAGAGAGGTGATATCGAGGTTTTGCGATTCACCCGCGATGATTCGCTGGATAAGCTGGCTGGACTAGTTACCCAAGTGGATTTTATTTTTCACTTGGCGGGAATCAATCGTCCTCAGAATCCTCAAGAGTTTCATACGGGTAATACTGACCTTACCTGTGCACTATGCGAAGCCATTAAATCCAGCGGGCAAAAGTTGCCCGTGCTTTACACATCGTCCATCCAGGCTGAACTAGATAATCCTTACGGTAGCAGCAAGCTGGGTGCCGAACAGGCATTACTGGATCTTAATACCTCCCACGGTTCCCCGGTAAGCATCTTCCGGTTGCCTAACGTTTTTGGTAAATGGGCCAAGCCAAACTACAATTCGGCAGTAGCGACCTTCTGCAATAATATTGCGCTGGGTCTGCCAATTCAGATCAATGATCCGCATGCGCGAATTAATCTCGTTTACATTGATGACGTAGTCGCTCAATTCATTGCAGTTATGGATGGCAAGTCCACGGGCGGTCCATTTGTCGATGTCGAGCCTCAGTACAGTATTACGGTAGGTGCACTTGCGGATCAACTGAACGCTTTCCGCGACAGCCGCACGACCATGATCACCGAGCCCGTAGGGACGGGGCTAACAAGGGCCCTGTATTCTACTTATTTGAGTTATCTTCCGCCCGATAGCTTTACTTATGAAGTTCCAAAGTATGGTGACCCGCGTGGAGTTTTTGTAGAGATGCTGAAAACCCGGGATTCCGGACAGTTTTCTTACTTTACAGCTCACCCAGGTATAACCCGGGGTGGGCATTACCACCATTCGAAGACGGAAAAATTCCTGGTTATCAAAGGATCCGCGTGCTTCCGGTTCCGTCATATTGTTTCGGGTGAATTTTATGAGCTATTTACTACTGGGGAAAAGCCGGAAATTGTTGAAACAGTACCTGGTTGGACTCATGACATCACCAACATAGGAACCGATGAAATGATCGTTATGCTTTGGGCTAACGAGATTTTTGATCGAGAAGCGCCTGATACTTACGCTCGTCCGGTTGGTACTGCGACTTAATCATTGAAAATGCTGGTCGGCTCTGCTGTTGAGAGCGGATCGGCACTTTCATCAATTACTGTTTTAGCTTACTTAAATTGTTATAGCCAAGTTCAATTTATAATCGTACGTGAGTTTAAATTTCGCTTTTCGCCGAGGTGTGGTTTTCCCAGTGCCAGACGGGTAAAGGGGCTGGATCTCGAGCAGGCGTGACGTCCGCAATCTGCGATACTGCGTCTTATCGGGCTTGACCACTGATTATGATGATGAGTGGGAGCGTGTAGAGACCATCCGTCAAGCAACACGCATCATCCGAGTCTGGCCGGGCTGATGGATGGCGTTAGCAGCGGTAGCAGATTATAATTGTCGATCGTTTTTATCACTTATTAAAATGTGACATTTAAAATGAAAAAGCTGAAAGTCGTTACGGTTGTGGGAACTCGCCCGGAAATTATCCGTCTATCGCGCGTTATGGCGGCTCTAGACAGAGATTGTGACCATATCTTGGTTCACACAGGGCAGAATTACGATTACGAACTGAACGAGATTTTCTTTCAGGACCTAGGAATTCGTAAACCCGATCACTTTCTGAACGCTGCAGGCGCTACCGGTGCAGAGACCATAGGTAACGTCATCATTGCTGTCGACCGAGTTCTCGCCGAGGTACTGCCTGAGGCTCTTCTCGTGCTCGGCGACACCAACAGCTGCATGGCGGTTATCCCTGCCAAGCGTCGCAAGATACCGACTTTCCACATGGAGGCCGGTAACCGTTGCTTCGATATGCGCGTGCCGGAAGAAATCAATCGACGCATTGTTGATCACACCGCAGATATCAATTTGACCTACAGCACTATTGCGCGCGACTACCTTCTCCGGGAAGGGTTGTCGCCAGATATGGTCATTAAAACCGGCAGTCCTATGTTTGAAGTGCTTAACTTCTATCGTGAAGGCATCGACTCGTCGGATATCCTGGAACGACTGGGGTTGGAAAAAGGCAAGTTTTTCGTGGTAAGCGCTCACAGAGAAGAGAATGTCGACTCTGACATTAACTTTGGAAAACTTGTTGAAGTGCTTAATGCCGTCGCACTGCATTACAATTTTCCGGTTATTGTTTCGACTCACCCACGGACACAAAAGCGTGTAGATGCCATGGGTGTGAAGTTTCACAAAAATATTCGTCTGCTCAAACCGCTGGGCTTCAAAGATTATAATAAATTACAGATCGACTCCAAGGCAGTACTTTCAGATAGCGGTACGATCAATGAAGAGTCTTCGATACTTAACTTTCCGGCGCTGAATATTCGAGAAGCGCATGAGCGTCCTGAAGGCATGGAAGAAGGCGCTGTTATGATGGTCGGGCTTGAGGCTGAACGAGTTATGCAGGCGCTGCAAGTGCTAGAAGGACAAAGCCGAGGTGAAGATCGCAGCTTAAGGCTTGTTAGTGATTACAGTATGCCTAATGTCGCTGACAAAGTAGTTAGGATTGTTCACAGCTACATTGATTATGTAAATCGAGTGGTTTGGAAAAAATATTGAGTTGAGCTGTGGAAATGCCTGAGAGTAAATTGAGGATTTTGGTAGTTACTCAATATTTTTGGCCTGAGAATATGCGAATCAATGATTTGGTTCGTGATTTTTCACAGAAGGGCCATGAGGTAACTGTGCTGACAGGGTGGCCGAACTACCCTGAGGGAAAAGTTTTTTCAGAGTATAAGGCCCAGCCTGGCAGTTTCAAGAACTACTTCGGTGCGCGCGTAGTACGAGTCCCGCTTGTTTCGCGTGGTAAAAGAAGTATTAGCTTAATACTGAATTATCTTTCTTTTTTTTTCAGCGCTTCCATATTTGGAACTTATAAGCTTCGCAACGAGAAGTTTGATTCGGTTTTCGTGTATGCAGTTTCACCTATTATGGCTGCGATCCCCGCTGTGGTTATAGGGCGCCTAAAAAAGGTACCGGTTTTCATTTGGGTACTTGACCTTTGGCCGGAAACTCTTCGTGCTGTTGGCGTACTCCGCAATCCCACTCTACTCGGTGCAGTCGGTCGGGTGGTTTCGTGGATTTACAATCGCGCTGATTATCTTCTTTTACAATCTAAAGGCTTTGCCGGTAATGTAAGGCAATATTGCACTAAAGAAATATCGCCTGATCGACTGGTCTATTTCCCTAGTTGGGCAGAAGATGATTTTTCGGGTTCATCGCCGGAAGCGTCAAGTTTGTTCGAGCGCGATGACTCCACCTTCACTGTCGTTTTTGCCGGTAATCTCGGTGAAGCTCAGGACTTGCCCGCTGTACTGGAGGCAGTGGAGTCTCTTCGGGACCGCGTTTCAGTGCGCTGGGTGATTGTCGGAGATGGCCGCATGAGCAAATGGTTAGGCGAACAAGTCGAATCAAGAGGCTTGAAAAATGTGCTCCTTTTGGGGCGACATCCGCTGAGTGCCATGCCTGGAATATTTGCCTGTGCTGATGCCTTACTGGTTTCGCTGAAAACCAACGATGTCTTTGAGAGGACCGTTCCCGGAAAAGTCCAAGCTTATCTAGCTTCCAGTAAGCCGATTTTGGGAATGATCAATGGTGAGGCTGCGAGGATAATCGATGAAGCTGGGTGCGGTTACTCCTGTCGCTCAGGTGATGCTAAAGAACTTGCACGGATTACGCAAAGGCTGGCAAGCACTGATTCTGCCCAACGTGAAGCTATGGGGCAGGCTGGCCGCTTCTATTACTTGAGTCATTTTTCGAAAAGTGCTCTTCTGATACGTTTGGAAGCGCTTTTTCGAGTTGCGACTTTACGGAAGGATGCCAAATAATGTCAAAATCGGTATTTCTAACGGGTGCAACCGGGTTTGTGGGTGGGGCGACTCTTCGTCGTTTGGTCGCCGAAGGCCACACCGTCACTGCTGCTTTACGCAATGATTCTAGAGTACTTGAAGAAAAGGTTAGGGTGACCCACTTAGAAAGCCTGGATGGAACTACATCCTGGGAGGGAAGTCTTGCCGGTGTTGACGTTGTCATACATGCTGCAGCCCGTGTTCATGTGATGAATGATACTGAGACTAACCCCTTAGCGGCGTTTCGGCGGGTCAATGTAGATGGAACATTGAATCTGGCACGCCAAGCTGCGGGGGCCGGGGTCCGACGCTTCATTTTTATTAGTTCGATCAAGGTTAATGGCGAAGGTACGTTACCAAATGCGGTCTATTCGCCGGATGACACTCCTGCCCCTGCTGACTCCTATGGGGTATCTAAGATGGAGGCGGAGAAGGGGCTTCGTCTGCTTGCAACCGAAACCGGAATGGAAGTGGTAATCATCCGACCTGTCCTGGTCTACGGCCCAGGGGTCAAGGCTAATTTCCGGAATATGATGCGTTGGCTTGATAAAGGTATTCCGTTGCCTTTCGGTTTGATTCACAACAGTCGCAGTCTTGTCGCTTTAGATAATTTGGTGGATTTGATTCTCACGTGTATCAATCACCCGGCCGCAGTAAATCAGACCTTCTTGGTCAGTGATGGTGAGGATCTTTCCACAACACAACTCTTGAGGAAAATGGCGCTAGCCTTAGGTCGGCCGGTGCGTCTTTTACCGATACCTTCTTGGATTTTAGTGGGTGGCGCTAAGTTACTCGGTAAAAAAGATTTATCGAATCGCTTATGTGGGTCGTTGCGCGTGGATATCAGTAAAACGCGCGCTCTGTTAGATTGGGCCCCACCAGTCTCTGTGGATGATGCACTGAAGGCTACCGCGAAAAATTTTCGAGAAAGTAAATAAGAATGATCTATTGGTGGTTGATTCCAGCCGTGGCTGGCGTTTCTTTGATTCTGACTGCAGCGCTACGACGCTATGCACTGGCTCGAAGCATTGTTGATATTCCTAACTCTCGAAGCTCTCATTCGATACCCACTCCCCGAGGGGGGGGCGTCGCAATTGTTCTGGCATTTTTAATGGTGCTCCCGTTTCTCGGCTGGGTTCAGTTGGTCGAGGCGCCCATGTTGATTGCGATCGGTGGAGCGGGAGCATTAGTAGCTGCCGTCGGTTTTATGGACGATCACGGTCATATCGCGGCACGTTGGCGATTGCTGGGTCATTTTTGCGCTGCAGCTTGGGCCTTGTTCTGGTTGAAAGGCTTGTCTCCCGTTATCTTGTTCGGATCGAGCGTGGACCTCGGCTGGCTGGGTTACGTTCTGGCTGCGTTCTACCTGGTCTGGATGCTTAATCTGTATAATTTCATGGACGGTATTGACGGTATCGCCAGTGTGGAGGCTATCACGACCTGTCTGGGAGCTTGTGTGCTCTATTGGTTGAGTGGGGTCGAAGACCTGATGTGGGTACCGGGTATGTTGGCGATGGCCGTTGCAGGATTCTTATTCTGGAATTTCCCTCCTGCGCGTATTTTCATGGGGGACGCAGGAAGTGGATTCTTGGGTGTGGTACTGGGTGTGATTTCGATCCAGGCGGCTTGGGTGGCGCCGCAGCTGCTCTGGGCCTGGCTGATCCTTCTGGGGGTGTTCATCGTTGACGCGACGTTTACTCTGATTCGACGTTTAATTCGCGGTGATAAAATTTACGAAGCTCATCGTAGCCACGCGTATCAGTATGCATCGCGCAGATATCGCAAGCATCTGCCAGTGACACTGGTGGTCGGGGCAATCAACATTGCCTGGCTGCTGCCTGTCGCACTTTGTGTAACTTACTTCGGTCTGGATGGCGCGTTGGGGCTGATACTCGCCTACACTCCTCTGATGATACTGGCAACGAAGTTTCATGCGGGCGAAATCGAAAAAAACCAGGCGCTCGGCAGTTGATTTATGTTTATTTGAAGTAACGGGTGTGTCAGGAAGCGTGCGCTCGTTATACGCGTTCAATAGGGGGCGGTTCGAGGTGTACGACGGAGTTATGGATAAGTTACGCACGCTGTTGTTAGGGCTGCCACGTCGCCAAAAGCGACTCATTCAGGTAGCGACGGATGTCGTTTTGGTATGGGCTGCGTTGTGGCTGGCATTTTTAGTTCGGCTCGGCATCGACGATATGGTCAATCCGCTCATTGTCCATACGTGGCTTTTTCTATGTGCACCACTAGTCGCAATCCCTTTATTCGTCCGTTTTGGCATGTATCGCGCGGTGATGCGATATTTTGGTAATGATGCTCTAATCGCGATTATCAAGGCGGTTAGTTTGTCGTCGTTGATTCTTGGTGTAATCGTTTATTGGTACAGTAATCATCAAAATATCGTCCCGCGCTCGATCATCTTCAACTATTGGTGGTTGAGTCTGATAATGGTTGGCGGTTTACGTCTGACTATGCGTCAATACTTCTTGGGTGACTGGTTTTCTGCTGCGCAGCATGTGCCTTTCACTAATCGTGACGACGGATTACCTCGAGTTGCTATTTTTGGAGCTGGCGCTGCAGGGAATCAATTGGTCGCGGCATTGCGAATGGGACGAATAATGCGTCCAGTAGCATTTATCGACGATGATAACAGCATTTCCGATAGGGTCATTTCAGGGCTCCACGTTTATAAGCCAAAACATATCCAACATATGATCGACGAAACCGGAGCCCAGGAAATTCTGCTGGCAATCCCCTCCGCCAGTCGTGGGCGACGCCGTGAAATTCTCGGTTTTCTCGAAGGTTTTCCGCTCCACGTTCGAAGTGTTCCCGGGTTTATGGATCTGGCCAGTGGCCGGGTTAAAGTCGATGACATTCAGGAAGTAGATATTGCCGACTTGCTTGGGCGTGACGCTGTTCCGGCTCAAGGTGACTTACTTGAGCATTGCGTTATGGGTCTAACTGTCTTGGTCACCGGCGCCGGAGGATCAATAGGTTCTGAACTATGCCGGCAGATCCTCGCTTTGCGTCCGACCACGCTTCTTCTATTCGAACACAGTGAATTCAATCTCTACAGTATATTGTCGGAGCTTGAGCAGCGGGTTTCTAGAGAATCCCTGTCGGTTCGTCTTTTACCTATTTTGGGCTCGGTGCGAAACCAGGATAAGTTGCTCGATGTAATGAAAACCTGGCATGTTGATACCGTTTATCACGCTGCTGCCTATAAACATGTGCCGATGGTTGAGCATAATATTGCCGAGGGAGTGCTGAATAATGTAATCGGTACTCTCAATACCGCTCAGGCAGCATTGATGGCGGGCGTCGCTAATTTTGTTTTGATCTCGACAGATAAAGCAGTGCGCCCGACCAATGTGATGG
Source organism: Pseudomonas sp. GW823-FHT06B06 (assembly GCF_058795195.1). Taxonomy (NCBI): domain Bacteria; kingdom Pseudomonadati; phylum Pseudomonadota; class Gammaproteobacteria; order Pseudomonadales; family Pseudomonadaceae; genus Pseudomonas; species Pseudomonas sp. GW823-FHT06B06. The sequence goes on from NZ_JBXAHO010000022.1 coordinate 33,704, forward strand.
GTAGCACAAAACGCTTAGCTGAGTTGACCCTGCAGGCACTAAGTCGAGAGCTTGCCCCGGTATTGTTTGGTGACAATACCAACGTTTCGCGAGTGAACAAGACGCGCTTCACGATGGTGCGTTTTGGTAATGTGCTGGGCTCTTCTGGCTCGGTCATTCCATTGTTTCACAAGCAGATAAAGTCCGGCGGTCCATTAACGGTAACGCATCCAAAGATCACTCGTTATTTCATGACCATTCCGGAAGCTGCTCAACTTGTGATTCAGGCAGGATCAATGGGCCAAGGTGGTGATGTTTTTGTGCTGGATATGGGCGAGCCGGTAAAAATTGTTGAACTTGCCGAGAAAATGATCCATTTATCTGGTTTAAGCGTTCGTTCAGACAAAAACCAACATGGAGATATCTCCATCGAGTTCACGGGGCTGCGCCCCGGCGAGAAGCTCTATGAGGAACTGTTGATTGGTGACAACGTATGCGCGACACAACATCCGATGATCATGAGCGCCAATGAAGATCACCTACCTTGGGAAATTCTCAAGTCAAAGCTGACTGAGCTGCTTAGCGCTGTTGAACACGATGACTACACACGTGTCCGCCAACTCCTGCGCGAAACCGTCAGCGGCTACACCCCCGACGGCGAAATCGTCGACTGGATCTACCAGCAACGTCGCCTCGAACCCTGATTGTCTCACATCCCGCAACAGACACATTTTTGACACCCTCCCCACATCGCCTAACTTGAGGAAGCAGCTGCGGAAAAGCTGCTTCCTCAACCGATGTCATGGAGCGTCATTTATGCGTACAGGCTATTTCTATTCCCTGGTTTTTGCCCTGCTCACCAGTGCTTCTATCACCGCCAATGCAGCGCCTGCGGCCAAGCCGGAGGCATCCAAGGCTCCGGTGGCTATGGAGGCTTCGGCGGGTGTGGAATCAGGCAAGGTGAATCTCAATAAGGCTGATGCGCCCACCTTGCAGCGTGAGTTGTCCGGTGTGGGGGAGGCCAAGGCCAAGGCGATTGTTGCATATCGTGAAGCTAATGGGCCGTTTGCCTCCACCGAGGAGTTGCTCGAGGTGAAGGGGTTCGGCAAGGCGCTCCTGGATAAGAATCGCGAGAAGCTTCAGGTGAACTAAGCTTGTAAATCTGCCTTGGAAGGCCGGTCATTGACCGGCCTTTTTGCCATCTGGCGTAGGGTGAGCGGTTTTGCCTTTCGTCACCGGCCAAAAAATTACGACTATCATATGACGCTTAAATTATGGCTATAATAAATACGATTTCCATGTCGGCGCGCTGACAACCTTGGCGCGTATCCTTTTCTCTGGCATCTCCCAGGAGCAATCATCATGACTTCCATCCAGTCCCAAGGCACAGCCCTCGTCACCGGCGCTTCCTCCGGCATCGGTGCTGTCTACGCACAGCGTTTGGCTGCGCGTGGTTTTGATTTGTTGTTGGTCGCCCGTGATCAAGGTCGGCTTGAAGCGGCGGCGAGTGCGTTGCGTGATGCCCATGGTGTTCAGGTTGAGGTGTTGAAGGCGGATTTGACGCAGAAAGATGACGTGCTGAAGCTTGAGCAGCGTCTTCGCAGTGATTCGAGTATCAGTCTGTTGCTGAACAATGCGGGGATAGCGGCGGATGGGTTGTTGGCCAATGCCGATCTGGACCAGCTGGAGCGCATGATTCAGCTGAATATCACGGCGGTTACGCGTTTGGCGTCGGCGGCGGCGGCGAGTTTTGCCAAGGCGGGTCGGGGCACAATTATCAATATTGCATCGGTGGTGGCGTTGTTTCCCGAGCGGTTTAATGCGACGTACAGCGCGAGCAAGGCTTATGTGCTGAGTTTGACTCAGTCGTTGAACGCCGAACTCGACGGCACCGGTGTCAAGGTCCAGGCTGTGTTGCCAGGGGTAACACGCACGGAGATCTGGGAGCGTTCGGGTATCGATGCTTCGCAGATTCCGGAGGATATGGTGATGGAGGCGGGGGAGATGGTCGATGCGGCGCTGGCGGGACTGGATCAGGGTGAGTTGGTGACCATTCCTTCATTGCCGGATGCTGGCGACTGGGATGCATTTGTGGCGGCGCGTCTGGTCATGGCGCCTAATCTTTCCAAAAGCAAGGCGGCTGCGCGTTACAAATGACGCGGGCGAACCGGTGTGAGGTGGTGGCGGTATGAGTGATCGTCGAGTGGTAGTGACAGGCATGGGGCTGGTGTCTCCGCTGGGTAGCGGCGTGGAGGCGGTCTGGGCGCGCTTGTTGGCTGGGCGTTCCGGGTTGCGCAATTTGCCGGATGAGGTGGTGGCGGATCTGCCGGCCAAGGTCGGCGGGGCGGTGCAAACCGTTGCGCAGGACCCGGAGGCAGGTTTTGATTCGGATCGGGCCACGGCGCCCAAAGAACAGAAGAAGATGGATCGGTTCATCCTGTTTGCCATGGAGGCGGCGCGTCAGGCGATCGAGCAGGCGGGGTGGCAGGCACAAACAGCGCAAGCCCAGGAGCGTACGGCAACCATCATTGGGTCCGGCGTCGGTGGTTTCGGGGCGATTGCCGATGCGGTGCGTACCACGGACAGTCGTGGGCCGCGACGGTTGTCGCCGTTCACCATCCCTTCCTTCCTGGTCAACCTGGCCGCGGGGCATGTGTCGATCGAGCATGGCTTCAAGGGCCCGCTGGGCGCACCGGTCACTGCCTGTGCGGCTGGCGTCCAGGCGATTGGCGATGCGGTGCGATTGATTCGTTGCGGCGAGGCGGATGTTGCGGTGTGTGGGGGCGCAGAGGCGGCGATCGATCGGGTCAGTCTTGCCGGCTTTGCGGCGGCGCGTGCTTTGTCCAGCGCTTTCAACGACACCCCGGAGCGCGCTTCGCGTCCGTTCGATCGCGACCGCGATGGCTTTGTCATGGGTGAAGGGGCTGGCCTGCTAGTGGTCGAATCCCTGGAACATGCCTTGGCCCGTGGTGCTCAACCCCTGGCAGAGGTGGTGGGTTATGGCACCAGCGCCGACGCCTATCACCTGACCGCGGGGCCTGAGGATGGCAGCGGCGCACGCCGGGCCATGTCATTGGCATTGGCTCAGGCGGGGATTTTGCCGGAGCAGGTCCAGCATTTGAATGCGCACGCCACTTCGACACCAGTGGGCGACCTGGGGGAGTTGGCAGCCATCAAGGCGCTGTTCGGTTCGCAAAACGGCATTGCAGTGACCTCGACCAAGTCGGCCACCGGGCACTTGCTCGGTGCTGCTGGCGGGATCGAAGCCATTTTCACGCTGCTGGCGATCCGGGACCAGATTGTGCCGGCGACCCTTAATCTCGATAATCCGGACCCGGCCAGCGAGGGCGTGGACATTGTCCGCGGCCAGGCACGACCCATGGCGATCGAGTACGCGCTGTCCAACGGGTTCGGGTTTGGCGGGGTGAATGCCAGCGTGCTATTCAAGCGCTGGGTTGGCTAGTTGTCAGGCTGATTAAGGTGGGTGCGTGTCACCTCGAGGATCTCGGCAGCCAGCTCGGGGTTCTCGACGCTGCGCGATAGCAGCAGTGCGCCGATCAGTGTGGACATGATGACGATGCTGCGTCGCTCGATGTTTTCGCCCTCGAGGGTGCCCTGGATCTGTCGAAGTCGTGCATGAAGCACCGCGTCTGATGTAGGGCTTGGCTGGCCGCGCATGCCGAGTTCCGAGGACATGGTCGGCAGTGGGCAGCCTTCGTGGGGCGAGGTCTGGTGCCATTCGGACAGGTAGGCGTTGATGAATGCCTCCAGCGGGCGGTCTTGGGAAAATAGCTCGGCGCAGGTGACGTCCACTTGATCCCCGGCGGCCTGCAGCGCTTTTTCCACCAACTCGTCCTTGGACTTGAAGTGTGAATAAAAGCCCCCGTGGGTCAAGCCCAGCGCTTTCATCAGCGGTTGCAGGCCGGTCGCGCCGATGCCGTCACGGCGAAAGCGCACGGAAGCTTCCTTGATGATGCGTTGGTGTGTCTGGGCTTTATGGTCCTGCGAGTAACGCATCTGATATCTCCACATCAATGCGCCATATTAACCAATGAAAATTGGATGGTGACTGTACTTCTATTTCTAAAAAGCATGCAGATGCGTCGAACTTGATCGAACCCCAATGAAATATGGCACGAATAGTGATTACTCATTCACCAACGATTGTTGAACAATCCGGGGTAATGAGTATGAACAGCGGGCTGTCATTGGCCGATCAGATCACACTGGAGTTACGTGGCGACATCATTGGTGGGCGATTGCTGCCGGGCATGTCCCTGGTGGAAAGCGATTTGGTGGCCGCCTATAACGCGTCGCGCAATACCATTCGGGAGGCCTTGCACCGCTTGGGGCAGGAGGGTTTGACCCGCTATGTGCGCAACAAGGGAGTCATGGTGCGCCGGCTGGGGATTGAGGATGTGCGGGACCTGTTCCGGGTTCGACGCACGCTCGAATTGCAGGCCATCAGTGCCAGCCGGCCTCTGCGCGAGTATGAGTCCGACCGCATGCTCGAAGCCCTGGAAGCCGCCGAGCTGGCCCGGGAGCGCGAGGATTGGCGCGCCGTTGGCACCCATGGCCTGGCCTTTCACCAACACATTGTCGGGTTGTTGCGCAGTCCTTTGTTCGACGCGTTCTTCACCAACGTCGTCGCGCAATTGCGCCTGGTGTTCTGCAGCGCTCCCGATGAAGCACGTTTCCAGGCGCCCTGGCTGGCTCGCGATCGGCAAATCCATGAGCTGCTTGCCGAGGGCGACAAGCGCGGCGCCGAAGACGCCATGTGCCTGTATCTCGATGATTCCGAACATCTGCTGTCGCAATTGTTTGCCACTGCTTCCCATCACTGATCGAGGGTGTGTGCCATGTACAAAGACTATCCGGCGGCTTATCAAGTCAGCAAAGGTTCGGCCTTGCAGGTGGACAAGGCTTTCTACGAGCGGGTTCGCGACGCGAAGGACGGTCGCACCCTGATCGAGTCATTCGAAGTGCCGATCCGTACTGGTCGTGCCTGGAAAGTGCCAGCCGGGCACGTGTTTCGCGTGACCACGCCGGTCGGGCCGCAGGTGGGGGATTTCAACGTGTGGAACGCCAACGATCCGCGCGAACGCTTGTGGGCGGCGCGGACCCGGCAGTTGCAGGGGGCGCACGTCAGCACCCACGATCGGCTCTGGTCGAACCTGCCATTCTTGCGGCCGCTGGTGACCATCACCGATGACAGCCTCGCCGCGTACGGTATCGACGAACATGGCGGGCGCCTGCACGACTTGCTCGGTACCCGCTGCGATCCGTACGTGAACAAGATGCTCACCGGCGAGGACTTTCACCATCACTGTCATTCCAACCTGACCCGTGCGGTACTGCCTCACGGCCTGACCGAATTCGACGTGCATGACGTGCTGAACATTTTCCAGTGCACGGGGCTAAACCACGACGACATGTACTTCATGAAGGCCTGTCCGGCGCAGAAGGGCGATTACCTGGAGTTCTTCGCCGAAATCGATTTGCTCTGCGCACTGTCGACCTGCCCGGGAGGCGATTTGTCACTGGCCATGTGGGGACCGGATGCGCAGGATCCGCTGAGCGTGTGCCGTCCGTTGGGGGTGGAGGTTTATCGATTGGATGATGCGTTGCTTGAGGGTTGGAGCCAGCCGGAGCGTGCGGCGTACCAGGGGTTGCATGGGTTGCACATTGCTAAGGCCGATTGGGAAAAGTAGGCGGTGGCTTGCCGGTGAATCAGCTGCCACGCGTTATCGTTGGCGACCATCGCGAGCAGGCTCGCTCCTACAGGGGATTGCATACGGCTCCCGATCAGGCCAGCCGGTAAGCCGCCTCGCATAAGCTTTGATTTGGCTTTTGATTTTCTTGCCCCCCTCCCATCGCGGCGGGCCCTGTAGGAGCGAGCATGCACGCGATGGTCGTCAACGATGACGCTGGGCACCTGACACCCCTCGGTGCTCTCAGGTTCATCGCGAGCAGGCTCGCTCCTACAGGCTCTTCCAAGTGACTCGCCGTAAGGGCGAAACCATAGGGGGCCGTTACCGCGGGAATGGATATCTACGCCGTCAAGCTTTTCAAGCCCATCGCATGTCCTTGAACCCGCTCATTTTTTTTAATCCACTCGAACGGTTGTAACTTCGTCCCAGATAGGTACAATGGCGCGGCTCGCCGTCAGGTGAGCGTCGTTATGGTGACCCCATCGGTCCCCCCGCAACGATCAGCCGTGAACCCGGTCAGGCCTGGAAGGGAGCAGCCGCAGCGGTGACATTGTGTGCCGGGGTGTGGCTGGTGGGGTTACCACCTTAACGAACCGCGAGACCCTCTCTCGCGTAATCAATCAAACCAGTTTCCTGTACCGCCATGGCGCCTGCCCATCGCGGCTTTTTGTCGTCTGCGATTTGGTGGCGACATAAAAAAGGAGCTCGACCTGTCGGACGCGACACGTCGATCATCGTTCTTGCTGGCTCTAAGGCTTGGACAAGGCCTGGTCAACCGCTGCAATCAGCTTTCCCAGATCCTTTGGGGGGGCTTTATGTATGACATCGAACAGGTACGCCCGTTGTTCGTCCTCATCGCCAGGGTCGGCGAAAAAGGCTTTCAGCTTCACCCCCAGCACATTGGCAAACATGAACAGTGCGTCCACGCTGGGGGTATAGGTACCGGTTTCGAAGCGGCTGATGGTTTTGGGGTCAAAACCGGTTCTTTCGCCAAGTTCAGCCTGAGTAAGCCCCGCGACCTTGCGGTACCGCCGGATGGCTGGACCCAAACTTGAAATGTGCATCGCTTTAATTCCCATTTAGAATCAAGAACTTAACGATTGATGTAGTAATAGGCAACTGCATTAACCATCACCTTGCTTTGCAAAATGTGATGCATTTCGTAGAATTGCCGTCCAAAAGCGACATTGAGTGAGCTTGTTTCAGATTATGGAATAATATGAAAAAGCCACTATTGCGTAGTTACGCAAGGCGGCGAAAGCCACTTGCAGTCTTGCAGAATATTACCAGCATCGGTGTTGCTGCCTTGAACGGGTTCCACCGCCGGCGACAACGAGCCTGACTCATGGATGAGAAATACCGCAGGGCGGTGGATGCCGCCGCGATTTTTTCCGAGACCGACCTGGGCGGCCGGATCACCCACGTCAATGAACAGTTTTGCGCAGTGTCCGGGTACAGCCGTGAAGAGTTGCTTGGGCAAAACCATCGCATGCTCAATTCCGGCATGCACGCCACTGACTTCTTCGTCGACATGTGGCGCACCATCTCCCGGGGTCATATCTGGAAGGGTGAGATCTGCAATCGTGCCAAGGATGGCAGCCTGTATTGGGTCGAAAGCACCATGGTGCCGGTGATCGAGACTGCCACCGGGCGGGTAGAGCGGTATCTGTCGATTCGCTTTGACATCAGCGAAAAACGCCAGCTCCTGCATTCCCTGCAATGGCGGGTCGGTCATGACGTGCTGACCGGGCTGCCCAATCGTGCATTTCTCTCGGATCTGCTCGATCAGGCGTTGGAGTTCTCCCGGCAGGAGAGCATTCCGCTGGCAGTGTGCATGCTCGATCTCGACGGCTTCAAGGCGATCAATGACGGCTACGGGCATGCCACCGGCGATCTGTTGCTGGTGGAGGTGGCCAAGCGCCTGCGCAACGTCGTGCGTGGCGAGGATGTGGTCGCGCGGCTGGCCGGCGACGAGTTCGTCCTGGTGTTGCGCTACGTCCATGACCTGCCGAAATTGCGGGCCGCGCTGAACCGGGTACTGGGGGCGATATCGGCACCGTACTCACTGCACGGCAAGGACATCAATGTGTTTGCCAGTATTGGCGTCACGCTCTTTCCTCACGACAACGAAGATGCCGGGACCTTGCTGCGTCATGCCGATCAGGCCATGTACGTGGCCAAGCAGAGCGGTCGCAAGCGCTTTCACTTGTTCGACGTGAGCCGCGACCGCGAGGTCAAGGCCACTCACGAGACGGTCGAACGGGTGCGTCAGGCGCTGGATGCCGGAGAGCTGCGCCTGCAGTTCCAGCCCAAGGTCAACATGCGCCGTGGCCAAGTCGTTGGCTTTGCGGCGGTGCTGCGCTGGGAGCACCCGCAAATCGGCTTGATGCCTGCCCGGGATTTTTTGCCTCAGGTGGAGGAGACGGACCTGATCATCGATATCGGTGAGTGGGTGCTGGACCGGGTGTTGGCGCAACTGGATCAATGGCGCCAGGCCAGGCATGACTGGCCGGTGAGCATCAATATCGCGGCGCGGCATTTTCAGCGGGCGGATTTCGTCGAGCGCCTCAAAAACCTGTTGGCGCGGCACGAGCGAGTCGCTCCGCAGCGGCTTGACCTGGAAATCGTCGAGTCGGTCGCGGTCGAGAACATCCAGCATGTCAGTGCCTGTCTGCAGGCTTGCCAGGCGCTGGGGGTGCAGTTTTCCCTGGGGGATTTCGGCACCGGCTACTCATCCCTGAGTTACCTCAAGCGCCTGCGCACCCAGGCCATCAAGATCGACAAGTCCTTTGTGCGCGGCATTCTTCATGATGGCGATGACTTGGCATTGACCACGGCCGTGATCGGCCTTGCCCGGGCATTTGGCCGCCAGGTGATCGCCGAGGGGCTGGAAAGTATCGAGCACGGTGAGTTGCTGTTGCGCCTGGGGTGCGAGGTGGCCCAGGGCAATTTCATTGCGCAGCCGATGCCTGCTGACGATGTGCCCGGCTGGGTCGCGGGTTTTGTCGTGCCGGCGCAATGGCGGGCGGCAGATGCCACCGCACAAGGTCATGGCCTGGGTTCAGTCTTGCCTCCGACATAAAGGGCAATGATGTCGTCGATCTCCCCGGACATCTTCATGCGCAGCAGGGTGCGCAGGATGCGCTGCACCGGCACCTTGGGGTCGTTGCGCACGTAGCAGCCGACGCGTTGCTCCTGCAGGAGCGCCACGCTTTGCAGTTGCTGCTGCGGCAACAAGCGCTGGTTGAACCAGTCAAGGGTCCATTGGTTGCTGACCGCATAGCGGTTGCGCCCGGCATGCAGCTTCTCCAGCACCTGTTCCTGGTTGCGGGCATCGTCGCGATACAGCCGGTTGGCGTCGAACAGGGGTTGCAGGGTTGGGTAACTGTAGCCCAGGACCGTCCCGATCGATTGATGGGGCAAGTGTGTTGGCGTGACGGAGGTATTCGCATCGGGACGGCTGACCAGCAGGTCGGGTTGAGTCCAGAGCGGAATGCTCCAGATATAGTCGCCGGACTGGTTCGGCGTCCAGGACTGCGCGGCGTAGCAGCGTATGTCGACCTCGCCCTGTTCCATGGCGTTTTGCACCCGGCCGCGGGGCAATACGTGGAACTGCGCCGGCACGCCGACCTGGGTCGCGAGGCTGAGCATCACGTCATACAGGATGCCCTGGGTCGGCCGGCCACGTTCAAGTTGCACCATCGGCATCGCCCAACTGTCAGGCACCACGAAGCGCAACGGCGCATCAGCGGCCGTTCCGTCCAGGCTTAACAACAGCAGTGCCCCCCAGGCTAACCGCATAAACGCTCCGCTAACTTTGACGCAAAAAGCCCGCAAAATGCAGCTTAGCCAGATTAGACGAGCGCACCGGATGCAATTTGTGCCTTGCTCCGCTAGCATTAGCCGCTTCTGCTTCCTTCGCTGCGACGGTTTTCGATGAGTTATCAGGTTCTTGCACGTAAATGGCGTCCGCGCTCGTTCCGCGAAATGGTCGGCCAGACCCATGTGCTCAAGGCTCTGATCAATGCCTTGGACAGCCAGCGGCTGCACCACGCCTACCTGTTTACCGGTACGCGCGGGGTCGGCAAGACCACTATCGCGCGGATCATAGCCAAATGCCTGAACTGTGAAACAGGTATCACTTCAACGCCCTGTGGCGAGTGTTCGGTGTGCCGCGAGATCGATGAAGGCCGCTTCGTCGACCTGATCGAGATCGACGCCGCCAGCCGCACCAAGGTCGAAGACACCCGCGAGTTGCTCGACAACGTGCAGTACGCCCCCAGCCGCGGGCGTTTCAAGGTCTACCTGATCGACGAAGTGCACATGCTCTCCAGCCATTCTTTCAATGCGCTGTTGAAAACCCTCGAAGAGCCGCCACCCTACGTCAAGTTCATCCTGGCCACCACTGATCCGCAGAAACTTCCTGCAACGATTCTTTCGCGTTGCCTGCAGTTCTCCTTGAAGAACATGACCCCGGAACGGGTCGTTGAGCATTTGAGCCACGTGCTGAGTGTCGAGAACGTGCCGTTCGAAGACGACGCGCTGTGGTTGCTCGGTCGCGCCGCCGACGGTTCGATGCGCGATGCCATGAGCCTCACCGACCAGGCGATTGCCTTCGGTGAGGGCAAGGTCATGGCCGCGGACGTTCGGGCGATGCTTGGCACCCTTGATCACGGCCAGGTCTATGACGTCCTGCATGCGCTGATCGAAGGCGATGCCAAGGCCCTGCTCGAAGCGGTCCGCCACCTGGCCGAACAAGGCCCGGACTGGAATGGCGTGCTCTCGGAGATCCTCAATGTGCTGCACCGGGTTGCCATTGCCCAGGCCTTGCCGGAAGGCGTCGACAACGGTCATGGCGACCGAGACCGGGTGCTGGCCCTGGCCCAGGCGTTGCCGGCCGAAGACGTGCAGTTCTATTACCAGATGGGCCTGATCGGCCGCCGCGACTTGCCGCTGGCGCCGGATCCCCGTGGCGGCTTTGAAATGGTGCTGTTACGCATGCTGGCATTCCGGCCCGCGGACACCGCGGACGCGCCGAGGCAACCGCTAAAGCCAGTGGGGATCAGCCAGGCCACGGTTGATTCCGCCAAATCAGTGGCTGCCACGCCGGTCGTTGCAAAGGTCGTCGCTGCACCGGTTGCACCTGTCGCGGCGGTGGCTCCGGCACCCGCGCCGGTTGTCGCTGAACCTGTACCTGTACCTGTACCTGTACCTGAGCCGGTGGTCGAGGCGGTCGTGGTCGAGGAGGTGGTCGACCTGCCATGGAACGACCCGGTCGAGCCAGAAGCCGTTCAACAGCCAGCTGTCGAGCCGGTGCTGGAAACCGCCAGCGAGCAGCCTGAGTTGCCGCCCATGCCGTTGCCGACCCCGGACAGCGTGGTACCGGACGCGCCGGAGTGGGCCGCCGCGCCCATTCCGGAACCGACGGTGGCGCAAGTCGATGCCGCTACCCCGGGCATGGACATGGATGACGAGCCGCCGCTGGACGAAGACTATATCGAGCCAGACATGGACTCGGCCTACAGCTACCTCGACGAATTGGCCAGCGAACACACCGCCGAGCCTGCCGCGGAGCCCGAGCCTGAGCCCGCCGCAGCGCCGGCCACGGGCCTGGCCCTGCAATGGCTGGAGCTGTTCCCGAACCTGCCGATTTCCGGCATGACTGGCAGCATCGCCGCCAACTGCACGCTGATCGCGGTCGATGGCGACAATTGGTTGTTGCACCTGGACCCGGCCCACAGCGCCTTGTTCAACGCCACTCAACAACGTCGTCTCAATGAAGCGTTGAACCAGTATCACGGGCGGACCCTGACCCTGACCATGGAGCTGATCAAGCCCGAGCAGGAAACCCCGGCCCAGGCGGCGTCCCGTCGGCGTGCCGACCGTCAGCGCGAGGCCGAGGAGTCGATCCACGGTGATCCGTTCATCCAGCAAATGATGCAGCAGTTCGGTGCGGTGATCCGTAACGATACTATTGAACCTGTCGAGGCCCTGGCCAGTCAGGGCTAATAACTGAAGGCGCTCGCCCGTACGGGTTGGGCGTCGTTTAATCCAAGTACTTTTGAGGTGATTCCCATGATGAAAGGTGGCATGGCCGGCCTGATGAAGCAGGCGCAGCAGATGCAGGAAAAAATGGCCAAGATGCAGGAAGAGCTGGCCAACGCCGAAGTCACCGGTAAAGCCGGTGGCGACATGGTCACCGTGGTGATGACCGGTCGTCACGACGTCAAGCGCGTGACCATCGACCCAAGCCTGGTCGAAGGCCTGAGCGAAGATGACAAGGAAATGCTCGAAGCGGTGTTCGCCGCGGCCGTCAACGACGCCGTGCGCAAGATCGAAGCCAACAGCCAGGACAAAATGGGCAGCATGACCGCTGGCATGCAACTGCCACCGGGCATGAAACTGCCATTCTGATTCGCCTTCGGGCGTTGGATGAGCTACAAAAAATGCCAGGCATCGCGCCTGGCATTTTTGTTTCTGGTCACTGATCGTTCCCACGCGTAGCAAAGGAATGCCTAAAGGGACGCTCCGCGTTCCAGCTTCAGAAAGGGACGCGGAGCGTCCCGGGCTGCATTCCCACGCATAGCGTGGGAGCGATCATGTGCCCGGAATAAACATCGAACGCCGTACCGCCACCAAGGTCTGCTCCCTATACCCCCGAATTCATCGATCAAAGGAGACGCTGACATGTCTGACCCCATGACCCTCAACCAACGTATCGTCCTGGCCTCGCGCCCTGTCGGCGCGCCGACGCCGGAGAATTTTCGGATGGAGCGGGTCGCGCTGCCCGACCTGGCCGAGGGCCAGGTGTTGCTCAAGACCCTCTATCTGTCGCTGGACCCCTACATGCGCGGGCGCATGAGTGACGCGCCGTCTTATGCCGCACCGGTGGAAATCGGCGAAGTGATGACCGGTGGTGCTGTCAGCCGGGTTGAGCGTTCGTTGCATCCCAAGTTCCACGAAGGCGACCTGGTGGTCGGCGCCACGGGATGGCAAAGCCACAGCATCAATGACGGTCGCAGCATCATTCCAGTGCCCTCGGGCCTGTCCAGCCCCTCCATGGCCCTGGGTGTGCTGGGCATGCCGGGCATGACCGCCTACATGGGCTTGATGGACATCGGCCAGCCCAAGGAAGGCGAGACCCTGGTGGTCGCGGCGGCCTCTGGCGCCGTCGGTTCGGTGGTGGGACAGGTGGCGAAGATCAAGGGCCTGCGCGTGGTCGGCGTGGCGGGCGGGGCGGAAAAATGTCGTTATGTCACTGAAGAGCTGGGCTTCGATGCCTGCATCGACCACAAGAGCCCGGATTTCGTCGACGAGCTTGCCAAGGCGTGCCCCAAGGGTATCGACATCTATTATGAGAATGTGGGTGGCAAGGTGTTCGACGCCGTGTTGCCGTTGCTCAACCCCAAGGCGCGGGTTCCGCTCTGTGGCCTGATTGCTTCCTACAACGCGAGCGAAGCGCCGAGCGGCCCGGATCGCCTGCCGCTATTGCAGCGCACGCTGTTGACCAAGCGTGTGCGAATCCAGGGCTTTATCGTGTTCGACGACTACGGTGACCGTCAGCCGGAGTTCATCAGCGCGATGGCGCCGTGGGTACGTGATGGCAAGGTGAAGTTTCGCGAAGACGTGGTCGATGGCCTGGAGCAGGCGCCCGAGGCGTTCATCGGGCTGCTGGAGGGGCGCAACTTTGGCAAGCTGGTGGTGCGGGTCGCGCCCAACGACTAAATGACGCTGTGAATTGACGCTCAACAGAGGCGCGGGTATAAACCGCGTCTCGTTGTTTTCGTCGGACTTTTCCCCATGAGCTTCAGCCCTTTGATTCGCCAACTGATCGACGCCCTGCGAGTTTTGCCAGGGGTGGGTCAGAAAACCGCCCAGCGCATGGCGTTGCAGTTGCTCGAGCGTGATCGCAGTGGCGGCTCGCGCCTGGCACTGGCCCTGAACCAGGCCATGGATGGGGTCGGTCACTGCCGTCAGTGCCGCACGCTGACCGAAGACGACCTCTGTCCGCAATGCGCCGATACCCGCCGCGACGACACCTTGCTGTGCGTAGTGGAAGGGCCAATGGATGTCTATGCCGTGGAGCAGACCGGTTACCGTGGCCGCTACTTCGTGCTCAAGGGGCATCTTTCGCCGCTTGACGGGCTGGGGCCGGAGGCAATCGGCATCCCGCAATTGATGGCGCGGATCGAAGAGGCGGGCACCTTTACCGAAGTCATCCTCGCCACCAACCCGACCGTGGAAGGCGAGGCGACTGCGCACTACATCGCCCAGTTACTCAGCAGCAAAGGCCTGATCGCTTCGCGTATCGCCCATGGGGTACCGCTGGGCGGCGAGCTGGAGTTGGTGGATGGCGGGACGCTGGCGCATTCGTTTGCAGGGCGTAAGCCGATAAGTTTGTAATTTGTGTTGTTTGGGCTGACGTCTTCGCGAGCAAGCCCGCTCCCACAGGGGCTGCGCTGAGCCTGTAGGAGCCGGCTTGCTGGCGATCCAGGCGACTTGGTCCAACTGATTCACTCATTTCTGTTGAAAACCAAGCAAGCGCTCGGTTAACTTCGCTGAACCCTTCAGTGGAGCTCGCCCATGCCTGCCTTTGAGGAATACTTCGACCCCAACCACCAAATGGTCCGCGACAGCGTCAGGCGTTTCGTTCAGCGCGAGATTCTTCCGGACATTGATCAATGGGAGGAAGCCGAAAGCTTTCCCCGCGCGCTCTACCTCAAGGCCGGTGCGGCGGGGATTCTCGGCATTGGCTACCCGCAAAGCCTGGGCGGCAGTCACGAAGGGGATGTATTCGCCAAGATCGCCGCCAGCGAAGAGCTGATGCGCTGTGGCTCGGGCGGCCTGGTGGCGGGGCTGGGCTCCCTGGACATTGGCCTGCCGCCGATAGTCAAGTGGGCCAGGCCTTGCGTACGGGATCGGGTGGTGCCACAGGTATTGTCCGGCGAGAAAATCAGCGCCCTGGCCGTCACCGAGCCCGGCGGCGGTTCCGACGTCGCCAACCTGCAAACCCGCGCCGTGCGTGAAGGCGACTTCTACCGGGTCAGCGGCAGTAAAACGTTCATCACCAGCGGCGTACGCGCGGATTACTACACCGTCGCGGTGCGCACCGGTGAGCCGGGTTTCGCTGGCATCAGCCTGTTGTTGATCGAGAAGGGCACCCCGGGTTTCACCGTGGGGCGGCAATTGAAGAAAATGGGCTGGTGGGCGTCGGACACGGCCGAATTGTTCTTCGATGATTGCCCAGTGCCTGTAGGCAATCTGATCGGCGGCGAAAACATGGGTTTCGCCTGCATCATGGGCAATTTCCAGAACGAACGCCTGGCCCTGGCCTTGATGGCCAACATGACCGCGCAGCTTGCGCTGGAAGAGAGCCTCAAGTGGGCGCGTGAGCGTGAAGCCTTTGGCAAGCCGATCGGCAAGTTCCAGGTGATCAAGCATCGCCTGGCGGAGATGGCCACGGCCCTCGAAGTCTCACGGGAGTTCACCTATCGGCAGGCGGCAAAAATGGCGGGGGGCAAGAGCGTGATCAAGGAGATTTCCATGGCCAAGAACTTTGCCACGGACACGGCGGACCGGATTACCTACGATGCCGTGCAAATACTGGGTGGCTCGGGTTACATGCGCGAGAGCCTGGTGGAGCGGTTGTACCGGGATAACCGGATTCTGTCGATTGGCGGC
Organism: Pseudomonas sp. GW823-FHT06B06; assembly: GCF_058795195.1. Lineage (NCBI taxonomy): Bacteria > Pseudomonadati > Pseudomonadota > Gammaproteobacteria > Pseudomonadales > Pseudomonadaceae > Pseudomonas > Pseudomonas sp. GW823-FHT06B06. The sequence continues at coordinate 49,075 of NZ_JBXAHO010000022.1, forward strand.
GGGACGCGGGAAGTGATGAACGAGATCATCAGCAAGCAGATGGGGCTTTGAGACTTGCGGTGTAGCGATTGACGCTTTCGCGAGCAGGCTCGCTCCCACAGGGGATTTTCGCTGTACACATATTTTGTGCACCACTGTGGGAGCGAGCCTGCTCGCGAAGGCATCGGTGAAGTCGCCGCTTATTTATCGGAAAGGGCAAACTGCGTCAGGCAAAACGTCGGGATCCCCATATCTTCCAAGCGTTGCGACCCACCCAGCTCCGGCAAATCGATGATCGCCGCCGCTTCATGCACCTGCGCGCCCATGCGGCGAATCAGGTTTGCCGCCGCAATCAGGGTGCCGCCTGTAGCGATCAGGTCATCGAACATCACCACAGAATCGCCTTCGCACAGACTGTCGGCGTGCACTTCAAGAAACGCTTCGCCGTATTCGGTCGCATAGCCTTCTGCCAGGACGTCGGCCGGCAACTTGCCTTGCTTGCGAAACAGCACCAGCGGCTTGTTCAACTGATAAGCCAGCACTGAGCCAATCAGGAAACCCCGGGCATCCATGGCGCCAATGTGGGTGAAGTCCGCCTCGACATAACGGTGGGCGAAGCTGTCCATCACCAGGCGCAGTGCCGTGGGCGACTGGAAGAGCGGGGTGATGTCGCGAAAGATCACACCGGGCTTCGGAAAGTCGATCACGGGGCGGATGAGGGATTTGATGTCGAAGGAATCGAAGACCATCGAAGGAGTCCTGGCAGGCTGCAAACGACACAGTATAACGGCGGCTGAACCGTTTCGCTCAGCCGCGATCCACCGAATCAGCCTTCGAGGGAGCCACCGGCCAGGGCGCAGAGCTGGATCGGGTCGAGGATGCGGATTTCCTTGCCCTCGGCCGCGATCAGTTCGTTCTGCTGGAAGCGCGTGAACACCCGCGACACGGTTTCCACCGCCAGGCCCAGGTAATTGCCGATTTCGTTGCGCGACATGCTCAAGCGGAACTGATTGGCCGAGAAGCCGCGGGCACGGAAGCGTGCCGACAGATTGACGAGGAAGGTGGCGATGCGCTCGTCGGCGGTTTTTTTCGACAGCAGCAACATCATTTGCTGGTCATCACGGATCTCGCGGCTCATCACGCGCATCAGCTGACGGCGCAATTGCGGCAGTTGCAGGGCCAGTTCGTCGAGACGTTCGAAAGGGATTTCACACACCGAGGTGGTTTCCAGCGCTTGCGCCGACACCGGGTGTTTTTCGGTGTCCATGCCCGACAGCCCGACCAGTTCGCTCGGCAAATGGAAGCCAGTGAGCTGTTCTTCGCCGGCATCGCTCAGGTTGAAGGTTTTCAGGGCGCCGGAGCGTACGGCGTAAACCGAGTCGAACTGGTCGCCCTGGCGAAACAGAAACTCACCCTTTTTCAGCGGGCGGCCTCGTTTGACGATTTCGTCCAGCGCATCCATATCTTCCAGATTCAGAGAAAGTGGCAAACACAGTGGGGCCAGGCTGCAATCCTTGCAGTGGGCTTGAGTGTGAGCGCGCAGTTTTACTGGCTCGGACATTTCTTCAATCCTTGTGGGAAAACACACATAAGACGTAAGGGTAACCCACTGCAGGACATTGAAGCCAGCGCACGGCGGATTTGTCGCAGGGTCTAGATCACTCGGGAGAACCGTTGGCGATTGTGTTGTTCCAGGTAAGCGTCAAATACCATGCACACCGAGCGAACCAGCAAGCGACCTGCCGGCAGTACAGTGATGCGTTCGCTGTCCAGCTCAATCAGGCCATCTTTGGCCATGCCCTGCAGTTGCGGCCAAAGTTCGCCGAAATAGCCTTGAAAATCTATGTTGAAGGCTCGTTCGATCTGGACGAACTCAAGGCTCAAATTGCAGATCAACTGCTGGATCACCGCCCGCCGCACGCGGTCATCGGCATTGCACAGCAGGCCGCGGCTGGTGGCCAGCTGCGCCGACGCCAAGGCGTTCTGATACTGGTTGAGGTCGCTGTTGTTCTGGCAGTACAGGTCGCCGATCTGGCTGATTGCCGACACGCCAAGGCCGATCAAGTCGCAATGGCCGTGGGTGGTGTAGCCCTGGAAGTTGCGCTGCAGGGTCGATTCCTCCTGGGCGATCGCCAGCTCGTCATCGGGCAGCGCGAAGTGGTCCATGCCGATGTAGCGGTAGCCAGCGTTGGTCAGCTGTTCGATGGTGCGCTGCAGCATCTCCAGCTTTTGTGCTGGCGTCGGTAACTCGTTACTGTTGATCCGCCGTTGTGGCATGAAGCGTTCCGGCAGGTGCGCATAGTTGAACACCGAGAGCCGGTCGGGTTGCAGGTTGATGACTTCGTCGACGGTGCGGGCGAAGTTTTCCGGGGTCTGCTTGGGCAGTCCGTAGATCAGGTCGATGTTGATCGAACGAAACTGCAGTGTCCGGGCGGCGTCGATGACCGCACGGGTTTCCTCCAGGCTCTGCAGGCGATTGACCGCGCGCTGTACGGCCGGGTCAAGGTCTTGCAGGCCGATGCTGACCCGATTGAAACCCAGTTCGCGCAGCAGGCCCATGGTCGACCAGTCGGCTTCGCGAGGGTCGATTTCGATGCCGTAGTCACCGCTATCGTCATCGAGCAGATTGAAATGTTTGCGCAGGTGCGCCATCAGCTGGCGCAGTTCGTCGTGGCTGAGAAAGGTCGGCGTGCCGCCGCCAAAATGCAGTTGCTCGACTTTCTGTGCGGGGTCGAGGTGGCAGGCGATCAGCTGGATTTCCTGTTCCAGGCGCTGCAGGTAAGGCAGCGCCCGGCCGCGATCCTTGGTGATCACCTTGTTGCAGGCGCAGTAATAGCAAATGTTCGCGCAAAATGGCACGTGCACATACAGCGACAACGGGCGCACGGCCTTGCGGCTGTCGCGCAGGGCATGCAGTAGGTCGAACGGGCTGATCTGGCTGTGGAATTGCACCGCGGTCGGGTAGGAGGTATAGCGCGGTCCCGCCAGGTCATAACGGCGGATCAGATCGGTGTCCCAACGAATGGCGTCGAGCATCATGCGGGCAATTCCCCGGATAGGCTGGCAGTGTTGGCGAGTCTAGGGGGTGGGGCGTTTGGGGATCTTGATTTGCGTCAAGGGTGCAGAGTTGTGTTGTCGGTTCGGGCCTCTTCGCGAGCAGGCTCGCTCCCACAGGTAGGAATGCTTTCAATGTGGGAGCGAGCCTGCTCGCGAAGGGCGCGCCGCGATCTAATGCCCCATGAGCCAATGCTGATGCGGCCCCGGCAAGGTCCAGATGCCGAACAACATCACCAGCAATCCGCCCGCCATGCGCACGCTGCGTTTGCGCAACAACGCCGTCACCCGTTCGGCTGCCAGCCCCGTAGCGAGCAGCACCGGCCAGGTGCCCAGTCCGAACGCCAGCATCAACAATGCGCTGTCCAGCGCATTGCCCTGACTGGCCGACCACAGCAGGGTGCTGTAGACCAGCCCGCAAGGCAGCCAGCCCCAAAGTCCGCCCAACAACAACGCCCGGGGCAGGCTCGACACCGGCAGCAGTCGGTTGGCGACCGGCTGGATATGCCGCCACAGGCCGCGACCGAGGCTTTCGATGCGGGTCAGCCCGCTCCACCAGCCGGCCAGGTACAGGCCCATGGCGATCAGCAGCAGGCCCGCGAGCACGCGCATGAACATCGCCGCCGGGCTGTTGGCCACCGCCCAGCCGGCCAGGCCGATCAACAGGCCGGCGGTGGCATAGCTGAGGATGCGCCCCAGGTTGTAGGCCAGCAGCAGGCGAAAGCGGCGACTGCGTTGTTCCTTGGGAATGGCCAGCGTCAATGCGCCCATCAAGCCGCCGCACATGCCCAGGCAATGACCGCCACCGAGCAGACCGAGGATGACCGCCGACACCAGCAGCGGCGCCAAATCAAGCATGGGGCGGCGCCTTGTCGTCGGGTTTGGGCGGATGGCCGCTGGCCTCGTCGACCGCCGCGGTGTGGTTCGGGTCCTGATCGTCGAACAGGATGCTGTGGGCCGGGCCGTCGAGGTCGTCGTACTGACCGCTGTCGACGGCCCAGAAGAAGATGTAGACAGCGATGGCCACGATCAACAGCGCGGCCGGAATCATCACGTAGAGAGCTGGCATCTGGACTCCATGCCCGCGCGGCTCAGGCCGGCAGCGGGCGGGTTTCTGGCGTGGTGCGTGCAGCCGGCGCGCTCGGCAGGCGAGTCAGGCGCAGGGCGTTGAGCACCACGGTCAACGAACTGAGCGACATGCCGACGGCTGCCCACACCGGTGTGATCCAGCCAAGGGCGGCGAACGGCAACATGAGTCCATTGTACAGCGCGGCCCACAGCAAATTCTCGATGATCACCCGGCGGGTGCGGCGCGCCAGGTTGAACGCTTGCACCAGGGCATCGAGGCGGTTGGACAGGAGTACCGCGTCGGCGCTGGTTTTCGCCAGGTCAGTGGCCGAGCCCATGGCCACGCTGATGTCGGCGGCGGCCAGTACCGGCACATCGTTGACCCCGTCTCCGAGCATCAACACCTTGCGACCTTCCTTGTGCAGTTGTTGCAGGACTTGCAGCTTGTCGTCCGGACGCAAGCCGCCACGGGCTTCATCGATGCCCAATTCAGCCGCGACACTGGCGACCATCGGCGAGCTGTCGCCCGACAGCAACAGGGTGCGCCAGCCACGGGCCTTGCAGGCCGCCAGTAGATCAGGGGCATCGGCGCGCAAACGGTCGTCGAGAACCAGCCACGCCAGCGGGCCCTGGCTATCGCCTAACAGCAGCCATTGCCCGGCTTCCTCCGGTATGGAGGGCACCGTGGCGCCGCTGAGTGCACAGACAAAACCGGGTTGACCGATGCGCAGGCGTTGCTCGCCCACCAGTCCTTCGAGGCCCAGCCCCGGCGTGCTGTGAACCTCTTCGGCGGCCACCGGCGCGCGACCAAAAGCGCGGGCAATCGGGTGTTCTGAGCGGTTCTCCAGTGCGGCGGCGAGACTCAGGCATTGATCGCTGGCAAGCGCGCCGAGGGGGCGGATCGAACGCAGCGCCAGGCGCCCTTCGGTGAGGGTGCCGGTCTTGTCGAAGATCACCGTGTCGATCTGGTTCAGGCCCTCGAGCACGTGACCGCGGGTCAGCAACAAACCCAGCTTGTGCAAGGTGCCGGTGGCGGCGGTCAACGCGGTCGGCGTGGCCAGGGACAGGGCGCACGGGCAGGTCGCGACCAGCATCGCCAGCACGATCCAGAAGGCGCGAGACGGGTCCAGCTCCCACCACAACAGTCCGATACAGGCGCAGGCGATCAGTGTCAGCAACAGGAACCATTGCGCGGCACGGTCGGCGATTTCCGCCAGCCGTGGTTTTTCGGCCTGGGCGCGGTCGAGCAGGCGCACGATGGCCGAGAGACGGGTGTCATGACCGAGGGCCAGGACTTCGACAGTCAACGGGCCTTCCACATTCAGGGTGCCAGCGGTGACGGCATCGCCCGGGGTGCGTGGCTGCGGCAGGTATTCGCCGGTCAGCAGCGATTCGTCGATGCTCGACTGGCCTTCGAGGATCTTGCCGTCGGCCGGCAAAATCGCCCCCGGATGCACCAGCACGTGATCGCCCACCCGCAGTTCACTGAGCAGGATGCGCTCGCTCTGGCCGTCGGCGCTCAGGCGCAGGCAGGAGGCGGGGAGCAAATTGACCAGTTGCGCGGTTGCGGCGGCGGTGCGCTCCCGGGCTCGCCGCTCCAGGTAGCGCCCGGCCAGCAGAAACAGGGCGAACATGCCCACGGCGTCGAAATACAGCTCGCCGACCCCGGTGATCGAGGTCCAGATCCCGGCGATGTAGGCACTGCCAATGGCCAGCGACACCGATACGTCCATGGTCAGGTGCCGTGTGCGCAGGTCGCGCATGGCGCCCTTGAAGAACGGCGCACAGCTGTAGAACACGATCGGTGTGGTGAGGAACAGCGCGACCCAGCGCAGGATGGCGTGCAGCTCGGGGCTGAGGTCGATGTTGAATTCCGGCCATGTCGCCATGGTTGCCATCATCGCCTGGAACCACAACAGCCCGGCCACGCCAAGCTGGCGCAGGGCCAGGCGATTTTCGCTGGCCAGTTGTTCGCTGGCGCGATCGGCTTGATAAGGGTGGGCGGCGTAACCGATGTGGCGCAATTCGGCGAGCACCCGGCTCAGGGGCAATTGCCCGTCGGCCCAGCGCACGTGCAAGCGATGGTTGGACAGGTTCAGGCGCGCTTCGGCAACGGCCGGCAAGGTGCGCAGGTGTTTCTCGATCAGCCAGCCGCAGGCGGCGCAACTGATGCCTTCCATCAGGAGCGTGGTTTCGGCCAAATCGCCTTCGTGGCGAACGAAGGGTTGCTGTACGTCGGCGCGGTCGTACAGCGCCAATTCATCGACCAGTTGCACCGGCAGCGCCTCGGGGTTGGCCGAGGCTTCGCTACGATGCTGGTAATAGCTTTGCAAGCCACCTGCGACAATGGCCTCGGCCACGGCTTGGCATCCCGGGCAGCAGAATTCCCGCGGCTCCCCGAGTACGACGGCGGTGAAGCGGCTGCCGCTGGGGACGGGCAGGGCGCAGTGGTAGCAGGGGGTCGGGGTGGTGGTCATGAGGTGTTGTCCGATGATCGTTCCCACGCTCCGCGTGGGAATGCCTCCCCGGACGCTCCGCGTCCGCTTCGGCTGGAACGCGGAGCGTTCCTGGCTGCGTCCCCACGCAGAGCGCGGGGGCGATCAGGTAAGGCTTATTTTTTCAGGTCTTCCGCGCCTTGCAACGGTTCATCACCGAGCAGCAATTCCTTGTCATGGTTGACCAGCTCTTCCTCGAACATGCGCCAGATGTGGTCATCCTGGGTGCCGAGCAGTTCGATAAAGCGGCGGCCTTCGATCTTGTCGCTCAGTTGGCCGATATAGCGGCCCTGTTCGGTGTCGCTGCGGGTGAGGGTGATCTTGCGATCCTTCTCCGGTTGCGTCGGCGAGATCAGGTTCAGCTCAAGCGTGGCAGGCTGGCTATTGCCGCTCAGGCGCAGGTCGACTTCACCGGTCACGTCATCCAGATGAATGCTGGCGCGCATCAGCAGGGTCTGCGCCAACAGTTCACGGTCCAGGGAGCGGTTGATGCCCTTGCCGGCCTCGTAGTAGTTGTCGTTGACCAGGTTGTCCGGGTTCTTCACCGCGATGGTCACCATGGACAAGGTCAGGGTCACCGAGCAGGCCAGGATCCCGATGATGATCCACGGCCAAAGGTGCTTGTACCAGGGACTTGCGGCAGTTGCTGCGGGCATGATCACTTCTCTCAACGATTTTGTGGGCCGATGAATCGGCTCTTGGCTTCAACGTGAATGCTGGCGTCATCGGCGTCCCTGAGGATGAATTTCACCTCGTTGGTGCTCGATGGCAATTGTTCCGGGGCCACGGACAGTTCGACCGGCTGGCTGACGATATCGCCGGCCGCAACCTTGATCTCGCGCCGGCCCTGCAGCTTGAGGTCCGGCAGGCCGGCGGCCTCGAGCAGATAGGTATGGTCGCGCTGGTCCTTGTTCATCACCTTCAGGCTGTAGACGTTCTCGATCCGGCCTTCGGCGTTCTCACGGTACAGCACGCGGTCCTTGCTGACGTCGAAACCGACCAGCGAGCGCATGAAGAACGCGGTCACCAGCACCCCGATCATTGCCAGCAGTACCACGGCATAGCCAATCAGGCGCGGGCGCAGTTTATGGGTTTTCTGCCCGGACAGGTTGTGCTCGGTGGTGTAGCTGATCAGGCCGCGCGGGTATTCCATCTTGTCCATGATGGCGTCGCAGGCATCGATGCACGCCGCGCAGCCGATGCACTCGATCTGCAGGCCGTCGCGGATGTCGATACCGGTCGGACAGACCTGGACGCACATGGTGCAATCGATGCAGTCACCCAGGCCCTGGGCCTTGTAGTCGATGCCTTTCTTGCGCGGGCCACGGCTTTCGCCACGGCGCGGGTCGTAGGAAACGATCAGCGTGTCCTTGTCGAACATCACGCTCTGGAAGCGTGCGTACGGGCACATGTAGATGCACACTTGCTCACGCAGCCAGCCGGCGTTGCCATAGGTGGCGAGCGTGAAGAAACCGACCCAGAAATACGACCAGCCATCGGCTTCACCGGTGAAGAACTCGATCACCAGCTCGCGAATCGGCGTGAAGTAGCCGACGAAGGTCATGCCGGTGACGAAACCGATCAACAGCCACAGGCTGTGCTTGCTGAATTTGCGCAGGAACTTGTTGGCGCTCATCGGCGCCTTGTCGAGTTTGATGCGCTGGTTACGATCGCCTTCGGTGATCTTCTCGCACCACATGAAGATCCAGGTCCAGACGCTCTGCGGGCAGGTGTAGCCGCACCAGACCCGACCGGCGTACACGGTGATGAAGAACAGGCCGAAGGCGGCAATGATCAGCATGCCGGACAGCAGGATGAAATCCTGAGGCCAGAAGGTGGCACCGAAGATGAAGAACTTGCGCTCCGGCAGATTCCACCAGACCGCCTGGTGCCCGCCCCAGTTGAGCCACACCGTGCCGAAATACAGCAGGAACAGGAAAGCGCCACCCGCCATGCGCAAGTTGCGAAAGAGGCCGGTGAAGGCGCGGGTGTAGATTTTTTCCCTGGAGGCGTAAAGGTCGACGCTGTTGTTTGCGTTCTTGGTGGGCGGGGTGACGTCGTGTACCGGAATCTGGTTGCTCATCATTGCATCCCACGGCAGTGGAAAAATGCCTCGGTCAGTACGTGCCGACCGCGGTCAAAAAGAGGTGTTGCAGTAGCGCAATGATACGCCTGTCGCTCTAGCTCAAGGGTGCGACCTTTGGTCGCGTTGGGGAAAAAACCCGAATGGTGTAGCGAATGTAACAAAACATGATGCAGGTCAATTGACTATAGCTCAACGGTAGAGCACGACCGAACTGTCGGGGGCGTGGTTTTAGAGCGCAGCGGATGTCCGCTGCGCTCATGAATCACCGCTTAAAGGATGTTTCCTCCGCCCAGGCCGTCGAGCCCGCTGCCGGAAAAGTTGGCACGACGCGGCGCAGTTTCCTCAGGTTCAGGTTCTTCGGGTATTTCGCACTCGGTGATGAGGCGCTCGACTGCCGGAACGATTACTTCCTTTGCAGGCTCAGGCATTACCGGACCCCTACAGTCGTCAACGATGTGTTCTTGATCAGACATGGTATGCATTCCTTGTGTAATGACGATTAACTTCCTTGTCCTGGCCAACCCGCTTCATGCTGGTTGCCAGGTCAGTCGACGTTACCCCTGACCGGCCCGCAATCCCATCGAATATAGGTTTCAGATTATGAAACCAGCGCCCATGACAAAACGGCCCCGCCAATTCTCATTGGCGGGGCCGTTCGTTACTGCATCAGGCGTATGCCTTACTGGGCGTCTGCCACTGGAGCCTTCTCGCCATGCGACAGGCTGTAGACGTAAGCGGCCAGCAGGTGAACCTTGTCGTTACCTTGCAGCTGTTCCTGGGCAGGCATCTGGCCCTGGCGTCCGTAACGGATGGTCTGCTGCAGTTGCGCGAAGCTCGAACCGTAGATGAACGCGCCCGGGTGGGTCAGGTTAGGTGCGCCCATCGCTGGGGTACCTTTACCTTCCGGACCGTGGCAAGCCACGCAGTTGGCCGCGAACAGTTTCTGCCCGGCAACCGGGTCAGCCTTGGCGCCTTCCGGCAGCTTGCGGCCATCGAGGTTGGTCAGGACGAAAGCGGCAACGTCCGCTACGCCTTGCTCGCCGATCACATCAGCCCACGCCGGCATCACCGCGTGGCGACCGCCCATGATGGTGGTCTTGATGGTTTCCGCTTCGCCGCCCCAGCGCCAGTCGGCGTCGGTGAGGTTAGGGAAGCCGTAGGCACCCTTGGCGTCGGAGCCGTGGCAGACCGAGCAGTTGGAGGCAAACAGGCGGCCGCCCATTTTCAGCGCTTGAGGGTCCTTGGCGACTTCTTCGATCGGCATGGACGCGAACTTGGCGAAGATCGGACCGAACTTGGCGTCCGAGCGAGCCATTTCCTTTTCCCACTCGTGAACGCCGGTCCAGCCGGTCTGGCCGTTGGCGAACGCGGTCTGCTTTTCGTTATCGAGGTAGTTGTAGCCTGGCAGCAGGCCTTTCCAGTTGCCCAGGCCCGGGTACAGCACCAGGTAACCCAGGGCGAAAATGATGGTGCCCACGAACAGCATGAACCACCATTTCGGCAGGGGGTTGTCGTACTCCTCGATACCGTCGAAGGAGTGGCCAACCGTCTCTTCGGTCGACTCGGTGCGCTGGCCCTTACGGGTCGACAGCAGCAGCCAGGTCAGGGAAAAGATCGTACCGAGACTGAGGACTGTGACATACAGACTCCAGAATGTAGTCATTCTTTGTTACTCCTAGAAGCTTGCTCGACGTGCTTGATGGCTTCGGGATCATCCGCAAAAGGCAGCAAGGTCGCGTCTTCGAACTCCGACTTGCGCTTGGGACTGAACACCCACAACGCCAGACCGATGAAGGCCACCATCACGACAACGGTGCCCAGGCCACGAATCATCCCGATATCCATTTAGATCACCGTTTGCTTTTGATGATGGTGCCCAGGCCTTGCAGATAGGCCACCAGCGCGTCCATTTCGGTTTTGCCCTTCACGGCATCCTTGGCACCGGCGATGTCTTCGTCGGTGTAAGGGACGCCGAGCGCGCGCAAGACTTCCATTTTCTTGGCGGTGTCCTTGCCGTCGAGCTTGTTTTCCACGAGGAACGGGTAGGCCGGCATTTTCGACTCAGGCACCACGTTGCGCGGGTTGTACAAGTGCGCACGCTGCCAGTCATCGGAGTAACGACCGCCGACACGGGCCAGGTCCGGACCGGTACGCTTGGAACCCCACAGGAACGGGTGGTCCCACACGCTCTCGCCGGCGACCGAGTAGTGGCCGTAACGTTCGGTTTCAGCACGGAACGGGCGGATCATCTGCGAGTGGCAGCTGACACAACCGTTGGCGATGTAGACATCCCGGCCTTCCAGTTCAAGGGCAGGGCGGGGCTTCATGCCCTCGACCGGCTTGTTGGTGACATCCTGGAAAAACAGCGGAACGATCTGGGTCAGGCCGCCGACACTGACGGCGATAACCATGAAGAAGGCCAGCAGGCCAATATTCTTCTCGACTGCTTCATGCTTCATCAGTGAGCTCCAACTACAACGATCTGTTCGGCAGCTTTAGCCTCTGCCGGGTGCGAGGCACGTACGGTACGCCATACGTTGTAGGCCATGAACAGCATGCCAGTGGCGAAGAACGCACCGCCCAGGGCGCGAACGATGAAGCCAGGGTGGCTGGCTTGCAGCGCTTCGACGAACGAGTAGGTGAGGGTGCCGTCGTCGTTGATTGCACGCCACATCAGGCCCTGGGTGATGCCGTTGACCCACATCGAAGCGATGTACAGCACGGTACCGATGGTCGCGAGCCAGAAGTGCGTGTTGATCAGGCCGATGCTGTGCATCTGCGCGCGACCGAACAGTTTCGGGATCATGTGGTAGATCGCGCCGATCGAGATCATTGCTACCCAGCCGAGTGCGCCGGCGTGTACGTGGCCGATGGTCCAGTCGGTGTAGTGCGACAGCGAGTTGACGGTCTTGATGGCCATCATCGGGCCTTCGAAGGTCGACATGCCGTAGAACGCCAGGGACACCACCAAAAAGCGCAGGATCGGGTCGGTACGCAGCTTATGCCAGGCGCCCGACAGGGTCATCATGCCGTTGATCATGCCGCCCCAGCTTGGCGCCAGCAGGATGATCGACATGGCCATGCCCAGCGATTGGGCCCAGTCCGGCAGTGCGGTGTAGTGCAGGTGGTGCGGACCGGCCCAGATGTACAGGGTGATCAGCGCCCAGAAGTGCACGATGGACAGGCGATAGGAGTAGATCGGACGCTCGGCCTGTTTCGGCACGAAGTAGTACATCATCCCCAGGAAACCGGTGGTCAGGAAGAAGCCTACGGCATTGTGGCCGTACCACCACTGGATCATCGCGTCGGTCGCGCCCGAGTAGGCCGAGTAGGACTTGAACAGGCTGACCGGCAGCGACATGTGGTTGACGATGTGCAGCATCGCGGTCACGACGATGAAAGCACCGTAGAACCAGTTGCCCACATAGATGTGCTTGGTCTTGCGCTTGGTGATGGTGCCGAAGAACACCAGGCCGTAGGTAACCCAGACAATGGCCAGCAGAATAGCCAGAGGCCATTCCAGCTCAGCGTATTCCTTGGTGGTGGTGTAACCCAGCGGCAAGGTAACGATGGCGCCGACGATCACCGCTTGCCAACCCCAGAAGGTGAAGGCCGCGAGGCTGTCGGAAATCAGTCGCGTTTGGCAGGTTCGCTGCACGACGTAGTAGGAAGTGGCAAACAGTGCACAACCACCGAAGGCGAAAATCACCAGGTTGGTGTGCAACGGGCGCAGGCGTCCAAAGCTCGTCCACGGCAGGCCGAAGTTCAACTCCGGCCAGACCAGTTGCGAGGCGATGAAGACACCGAGCCCCATGCCAAGGATCCCCCAGACCACCGTCATGATGGCGAACTGGCGGACTACCTTATAGTTATAAGCAGTCGGACTGATTGCTGTGCTCATTCTAAGGTTCCACGGTTTGGGTGTTTTATTAGGATTAAAAATCGGCCGCAAGTATGGAGAAAGCAGGGGGTCATTGCAACGCGCCATGACCTGGGTCAATGCGTTCAAATGCTGATTCTGCGGCCTTTCCATGCGCCGCGTAAGGACAAAAATGGCCTCGGACAAAATGTCGCAGTGAACGGAAAAAGCGAGGGGGTTCAGGTCGCTTGTAACAAGGTGTGTTGAAAAGGCCTGGTCGGCGACCGACGGTATTTGGCTCGACAGCCGGTATCTACCAGCGTTTGCGGCCTGTCAGTCAGTCGACGGGGGCGAACACATCGCGCAAGGATGACCTGGAACCGGCACGGGCCAGTCCGCATCGATCAAGCGTAGACCCGAATGCGGGGATTCGAAAGGAGGACTCAGGAAGGGTGTGACAAAAGGAAGCAGCCTGGAGCGTAAAGCTGCAAGCTTCAAGAGTGATCTCGTCGCTTGCAGCTTCTTGTTTTTACTTTTCGCTTGTTGCTTGAAGCTTCCCGCTCAATTGCTCATTCCCTTTCGAAAGGCTGAACACATAAGCCGCGAGCAGTTGCACTTTATCGTTGCCCAGCAACTCATTCTGCGCCGGCATGTGACCCTGGCGACCGTGGCGGATGGTCTGTTCGAGCTGGGTCAGGCTGGTGCCATAAATGAACCCGGCCGGGTGCGTCAGATTCGGCGCGCCCATGGCTGCGGTGCCCTGGCCGTTTGCCCCGTGACAGGCGGTACAGGTGGTGCTGAAGGCTTGCTGACCGGCTTGCAGGTCGGCCTTGTCGTGCGCCGGCAATGGCAGCCCGGCCAGTTCGTGGCGTACATAGGCAGCAACGTTTTTCACCCCTGCTTCGCCGAGGATTTCACCCCAGGCGGGCATCGCCGCCATGCGCCCACCGAGGATGGTGGCCTTGATGGTGTCGGCGTCGCCGCCCCAGCGCCAGTCACTGTCCGCCAGGTTGGGGAAGCCGAACGCGCCCTTGGCATCCGAGCCGTGGCACACCGAGCAGTTGGAGGCGAACAGGCGCCCACCCATTTTCAGCGCTTGCGGGTCCTTGGCCACTTCTTCCACCGGCATGGCGGCGAATTTGGCGAAGATCGGTCCGAACCGGGCGTCGGCCCTGTCCATTTCCTTTTCCCACTCGTGCACGCCGGTCCAGCCGTTGGCGTAGCCGGGCAGGATGCCTTTCCAGTTACCTAGGCCGGGATAGAGAATCAGGTAGCCGACGGCAAACACCAGGGTGCCGGCGAACAGCATGAACCACCATTGCGGCAACGGGTTGTCGTACTCCTCGATGCCGTCGAAGCTGTGGCCCATGGTCTGGTCGACGCTGCCCTTGGTTTCGCCCTTGCGGGTGCCGATCAGCAGCCAGGTCAGGCCAATCAGGCTGCCGATGGTCAGTACGCAGATCCACGTACTCCAGAAAGTGGTCATGGCCGGGTGCTCCTTGTGGCGGATTCTTCGGGGGGCTGGGCTTGTGGCTCGTCGGCGAACGGCAGCAGGCGCGCTTCGGCGAATTGCGCGCTGCGCTTGGCGTTGAACACCCACAGCGTCAGGCCGACGAAGGCCACGAGCACCACGACGGTGCCCAGGCCGCGGATCATTCCAGTACTCATTTCAACGACCATGACTCACCTCTTGCTCTTGATCGCAGTGCCGAGCACTTGCAGGTAGGCGACCAGCGCGTCCATCTCCGACTTGCCCTTGAGCGACTCGACGCTGCCTGCGATGTCCTCGTCGGTGTAGGGCACGCCGAGGGTACGCATGGCGCGGAGCTTGGTTTCGGTGTGGCCGCTGTCGACCGCGTTGGCCACCAGCCACGGGTACGCTGGCATCTTCGATTCCGGTACCACGTTGCGCGGGTTGTACAAGTGCGCGCGGTGCCAGTCATCGGAGTAGCGCGCGCCGACCCTCGCCAGGTCCGGGCCCGTGCGTTTCGAGCCCCAGAGGAACGGGTGATCCCAAACGCTTTCACCGGCCACCGAGTAGTGCCCGTAGCGTTCGGTCTCGGCGCGAAACGGGCGGATCATCTGTGAGTGGCAACCCACGCAGCCTTCGCGGATATAGATGTCGCGGCCTTCCAGTTGCAGTGCGGTGTAGGGCTTCATGCCTTCCACCGGTTTGTTGGTCACGTCCTGGAAGAACAACGGGACGATCTGGGTCAGGCCGCCAATGCTCACGGCCAACACCATCAGCAGCATCAGCAGGCCGACGTTTTTCTCGATTGTTTCGTGTTTCATGGCGGACTCCTCAGGCCATCTGCGCGGCAGCGACGGCGTCGGCAGGCTGCGAGGCCCGCACGGTGCGCCAGGTGTTGTAGGCCATCAGCAACATGCCACTCAGGAAGATCGCCCCGCCTACCAGCCGCACGACGAAGCCCGGATGGCTGGCCACCAGGGTTTCGACGAAGGAGTAGGTCAGCGTGCCGTCTTCGTTCACCGCGCGCCACATCAGGCCCTGGGCGATGCCGTTGACCCACATCGAGGCGATGTACAGCACGGTGCCGATGGTGGCGAGCCAGAAGTGCGCGTTGATCAGGCCGATGCTGTGCATCTGCTCGCGTCCGAAGACTTTGGGGATCATGTGGTACAGCGCGCCGATGGAAATCATCGCCACCCAGCCGAGCGCGCCGGCGTGCACGTGGCCGATGGTCCAGTCGGTGTAGTGGGAGAGGGCGTTGACCGTCTTGATCGCCATCATCGGCCCTTCGAAGGTCGACATGCCGTAGAACGCCAGCGATACCACGAGGAAGCGCAGGATCGGATCGCTGCGCAACTTATGCCAGGCCCCGGAGAGCGTCATCATGCCGTTGATCATGCCGCCCCAGCTGGGCGCCAGCAGGATCAGCGACATCACCATGCCCAGCGACTGCGCCCAGTCCGGCAAGGCGGTGTAGTGCAAATGGTGGGGGCCGGCCCAGATGTACAGGGTGATCAGCGCCCAGAAGTGCACGATCGACAGGCGATAGGAATACACCGGGCGCTCGGCCTGTTTCGGCACGAAGTAATACATCATCCCGAGGAAACCGGCGGTGAGGAAAAAGCCCACGGCGTTGTGGCCGTACCACCATTGCACCATCGCATCGGTGGCGCCGGAGTACAGCGAGTAGGACTTGGTGAAGCTGACGGGCAGTTCCATGTTGTTGACGATGTGCAGGATCGCCACGGTGATGATGAACCCGCCGAAGAACCAGTTACCGACATAGATGTGCTTGGTCTTGCGCTGCATCACTGTGCCGAAGAACACCACGGCGTAGGCGACCCAGACGATGGTGATCAGGATGTCGATCGGCCATTCCAGCTCGGCGTATTCCTTGGAACTGGTGTAGCCCAACGGCAGGCTGATGGCCGCCAGGACAATCACCAGCTGCCAGCCCCAGAAGCAGAACGCAGCTATTTTTGGCGCAAATAATTGCGTCTGGCAGGTGCGTTGTACCGAATAGAACGAACTGGCGAACAGGGCGCAGCCACCGAACGCGAAGATCACCGCGTTGGTGTGCAGCGGGCGCAGGCGGCCGAAGCTGGTCCAGGGCAAATTGAAGTTGAGTTCGGGCCAGACCAACTGGGCAGCGAGAAAAACCCCGAGCCCCATGCCGACGATGCCCCACACCACCGTCATAATGGCGAATTGGCGGACCACCTTGTAGTTGTAGGCGGTACTGATAGAAGTGTTCATGGTTCCCCATCCACGGTTCAGCCGCTGGCTGCACAAACGGTGCACCCTGCGCCTGGAGTTATAGGCAGACTAAAAGCGAGGCAAGCATGGACAAACAGCACATGGCCGGTATTGACGGGGATCAATGGGCGCAGTGCGTGCGCGAAAAGGGATGGTTGTGGGATGCGGCTTCGGGCAAGGCCTCGGCAACCCTGATCCTGGCCCACGGCGCTGGAGCGCCAATGGACAGCGACTGGATGAACGACATGACCGCACGCCTTGTGGCACAAGGCGTCAACGTATTGCGCTTTGAGTTTCCGTACATGGCGCAGCGGCGTGTCGACGGTAGCAAGCGCCCGCCCAATCCGATGCCAAGGCTGCTGGAGTGCTGGCGCGAGGTGTATGACCAGGTGCGACGCCATGTCACTGGGACGCTGGCCATTGGCGGCAAGTCGATGGGCGGACGGGTCGCCAGCATGCTCGCCGATGAGTTGGGTGCCGATGCGTTGGTGTGCCTGGGTTATCCGTTTTATGCCGTGGGTAAACCGGAAAAACCGCGGGTGGAGCATCTGGCGGCGTTGAAGACGCGCACGTTGATCGTGCAGGGCGAGCGGGATGCGTTGGGCAATCGCGAGGCGGTCGAGGGCTACGCGCTGTCACCGAGTATCGAGGTGTTTTGGCTGGTGGCGGGGGATCATGATTTGAAGCCGTTGAAGGCGTCGGGGTTTAGCCATGAGCAGCATCTGGCGTTGGCTGCAAAGCGCGTTGCGGATGTTGTTCGCGCTGTTAGCTGAAGATTGTGAGTTTGAAATGAGTTTTTAGAAAGGCGGGCACAGGGGTGCCACGCCTTCATCACCAGGTCAGGGGATTTTTCGTTCGAAAGAGAACTTGCCTTCGGGCGATTGATGAATGCCCAGGAAGACTGTTTCGAAATAGCCCTCGCTTTGTCGGGTTTTCGGGTCGAGTTTGATATGAACCGTTGCTGACTGCGCACGGGCGACGTCGAGCTGTCCGTTCCCTTTTGAAAAAGCATGATCAAAGGTCAGTCCACCTGTACCGAGAGTGAAGGTGCGGTCTATGATTTCATCGTCTACATAGGGGATGGAGAAGTCATAAAAAAAGATATCGTTGGTGTCATGAGAGCCGGTCCAACCCTCCCATACCCAGTAAAACTGGCCTGGCCTGCCTTCCCATAGGTATGCACCTGTATCACTTGCCTCAATGAATTCGCCTTCAGCGTTGAAGCGCCACTTGAAGATGTCATTGGTTTTTAGAGAGCGCACTTTTTTTAGGGTTTGCAGTCTGCGTTTGTTGTTCATTGTGAATATCCCATTCCTTGAGGTTGATTGATGAAGGCGTTGCCTTCCAAGGCCAATCTAAGCTCAATTGGAATGGTGGGTAACTGTCAAAAGTGACAGTTGCGAAGCCTGTTATCGCAGCGACGCCATTCGAAAGATCGGCGCAATGCCAGGCACCGCTGTAACGCAGAGCGTCACGGGCTGCATTCCTTTGCTGCGCGTGGGAACGATCATCAGGGGTGGCTTTACCTTCGCGTAGACATTTCCCACTGCCACCGCAGACTCGTCCCCTATCGCGTCTGCATCGTCGGCCGCATCATGATCGTTCCCACGCGCAGCAAAGGAATGCATCCAGGGACGCTACGCGTTCCATCCCGCCGCACCGCAAGATTCAAGGACGAATCCCATGGGCCGAAGCCGTTACTCCATCACCGAGCCTGACAAACCCCACTTCCTCACCTGTACCCTCATGGAATGGCTCCCGCTGTTCATCCGCCCCTATATCGTCGACCACCTGCTGGACTGCTGGCGTTACCAGCAAACCCACCACAGCCTGCAGCTGTTTGGTTATGTGGTCCTCGAAAATCACCTGCACTTCGTTGCCCAGGCACCTGACCTGGGCAAGTCCCTGAGCCAGTTCAAATCCTATACCGCGAGACAGATCATCAACGACCTGCAAAGCAAGGGGGCGGATAGAGCCCTACAGCGACTGCGCTTCAGCAAGCGGGCGCACAAGCAGGATCGGGTGTACCAGTTGTGGCAGGAAGGCTCGCACGCGGAAATGGTTTTCAGTGAGTCGGTGATGCGCCAGAAACTCGATTACATCCACAACAACCCGGTGAAGCGGGGGTATGTGGACTTGCCGGAGCACTGGCGTTACTCGAGTGCGAGGAACTACGCGGGGTTGGACGGGTTGATCGAGATTCAGCGCTGGTATTGACGAGCACCACTACATACTGCGGCGCGACTGGGACGCGGAGCGTCCCGGGCTGCATTCCCACGCAGAGCGTGGGAACGATCAAGATCAACAGCCTCGCACCCCGATCATTCCCACGCGCAGCAAGGAATGCATCCAAGGGGCGCTCCGCGTTCCGCCTTTGCGGCCAGAGGGAACGACGCGCCCCCGATCGTTCCCACGCTCTGCGTGGGAATGCATCCAGGGACGCTCCGCGTTCCGCTTTTTGCTGCCCGTGGGAACAACGCCCCCCGATCGTTCCCACGCTCTGCGTGGGAATGCAGCCAGGGACGCTCCGCGTTCCGCTTTTGCTGCCGTGGGAACGACGCACCTTGATCGTTCCCACGCGCAGCAAAGGAATGCCGCCCGGGACGCTCCGCGTTCCGCTTTTTGCTGCCCGTGGGAGGGAGGGGCAGGTCAGCGGTTAAACCGCTCCACCAACGAGTACTGGGTATTCGCGGTCTTGGTCAGCTCTTCGCTCAGCAATGCCGAGTTCTGCGCCTGTTCCGAGGTCTGGTCCGCCAGTGCCGAGATGTTGCTGATGTTGCGGCTGATTTCTTCGGCCACGGCGCTTTGCTCTTCGGTCGCGGCGGCGATCTGGGTGGTCATGTCGGTGATGTTGGCCACCGCTTCGCTGATCCCCACCAGGGCCTGGTCCGCTTCCAACACTCGTGCCACACCTTCTTCGGCCTGGCGATGCCCGGCTTCCATGGTCTGCACCGCGGTGCCCGCGGTTTGCTGGAGCTTGGCAATCAGGGCGTGGATCTGCCCGGTGGATTCGCTGGTGCGTTGGGCCAGTTGGCGAACTTCGTCCGCCACTACCGCAAAGCCACGCCCCATCTCGCCGGCGCGCGCCGCTTCGATGGCCGCGTTCAGTGCCAACAGGTTGGTCTGGTCGGCGATGCCTTTGATCACATCGACCACGCCGCCGATTTCGTTGCTGTCCTTGGCCAGCTGGGTCACGGTCAGGCCGGTTTCGCCCACCACCACCGAGAGGCGCTGAATGGCTTCGCGGGTTTCCCCGGCGATGTCGCGGCCTCGACCAGTCAGGCGGTTGGCCTCCTGGGTGGCGTCGGCGGTGCGCTGTACGTGGCTGGCGACTTCCTGGGTGGTGGCAGCCATCTGGTTGACGGCGGTGGCCACCTGTTCAGTCTCGACGCGTTGGCGTTCCAGGCCGGTGGAGCTGTTGTGCGCCAGGGCGTCGGATTGCTTCGCCTGGTCGGTCAGGTGCTCGGCGGTGTCCTGCAGTCGGGTCAGGCAGGTTTTCAGGCGGGCTTCCTGGCTGAGGATCGACATTTCCAGGCGTGCCTGGGCACCGCGGCTGTCGGTGTACATCTGCGCGATCAGCGGGTCGGACGTGGTCTGCTCGGCCAGGCGCAGCAAACGCTTGATGCCGCGTTGCTGCCAGCCCAGGCCCAAAAGGCCCAGTGGCACCGAAAGAGCGGCCGCCAGGGCAAAGCCCCACTGCGAGTTCAAGGTCGCACCGATCATGAAGCTCAACTGGCTGACCAGAATGAACGGCAACCAGTCCTGCAGGACCGGCATCCATTTATCCGAAGAAGGAACGGCCGACTTGCCCTGGTTGATGCGTTGATAGAGCGCTTCGGCGCGGCGAATCTGTTCGGCGGTGGGCTTGACCCGCACCGACTCGTAACCGATCACCTGATTGCCTTCGAAGATCGGCGTCACATAGGCGTTAACCCAGTAGTGGTCACCGCTCTTGCAGCGATTCTTGACAATGCCCATCCATGGCAAGCCTTGTTTAAGTGTGCCCCACATATGCGCGAAGACCGCAGCGGGAACGTCGGGGTGACGCACCAGGTTGTGCGGCGCACGGATCAATTCCTCACGGGAAAACCCGCTGATCTCGACAAAATCGTCGTTGCAGTAGGTGATCATGCCCTTGGCATCGGTGGTGGAAATCAACCGTTGCTGAGCCGGAAAGGTCCGTTCGCGTTGTGTAATGGGCTGGTTATTACGCATGGCTTGTTTAATCCGCAAGGCTTTGACAGGGTGTCGGCCCTGCAGCGGTTTTATTGAATTTATTTTTTTGCCGAGCGAGAGGCGTGGATCAAGGCGGGGAATACGACGACGGGTCGCAATGTAACGGTTTGTAAGGGTTTCCCTCGGGGGGCGCTCAGCGTATGATTTTGCGCCCCCGGCGCTGGCGCTTTAGTGGAGCGGTGCGTAGTCCATTTGCCGTAACAGTGAATCCACCATCCATCGGACGCCATTCAAGAGACCTTGGCGTAAAGGTCCAGCATGAAAAGCGTGAATACATATCTCATAAAGTCTGAGATGCCATTTTTATCAGATTACCGAAAATACAGCCCGCAGCACTGGCGGCTTATCTTTTGACCGGCGGTCTGACGGTTTCCAGTGTACGCCCGAGAAATACGCAATGGAAAGACATGAGATTGCGACGACCTTTACCTAAGGCGGCGCCCATTGCAGGTCGACTCGACGATGAAGATAGCTTTGCTGCTAAGAAGTAATTTGTATGGCATTTCCCAGGTGGTCAAAACAAAATTGACCGATGTCGTACTTCGGCTGGGCACTTTACAGAACTCGGCGTTGGATGCTTCGCTTACATCTATTTAAGCTTACCACCTAACCAAGGATCCTTGGCTTTCCCATGAATCACCTTCCAATTGCTAAAGATGCACTCAACGCACAGTCGCAAGCCATCAGCCAACTCGCAACACGCCTCGACACTCAGTTTCAGCGTGCAGTGGAGCTCATCCTTGATTGCAAGGGCCGCGCGGCAGTCTGCGGCATGGGTAAATCCGGACTTATCGGTCAGAAAATGGTCGCTACTTTCGCCTCTACGGGTACGCCAAGTCTTTTTCTGCATCCGGCTGAAGCCTTTCATGGTGATCTTGGCATGCTCAAGCCGAGCGATGTGCTTATCCTGATTTCTTACAGTGGCGAAACCGAAGAAGTCGTTAAGTTGATCCCGAGCTTGAAGTCATTCGGCAACAAAATTATTGCCATGACCGGTGACGGCGAATCCACCCTAGCTCGGCATGCCGACATCTGGCTAGATATATCCGTCGAGCGTGAGGTGTGTCCCAACAACCTCGCTCCGACGACTTCAACGCTCGCGACCATGGCCATGGGTGATGCGCTTGCTGTCGCGCTGATCGCTGCGCTCGACTTCAAGCCAATGGACTTCGCTCGCTACCACCCTGGTGGCAGCCTTGGTCGCAAACTCCTGACGCGCGTCAGTGACGTGATGCACACCAATACCCCTAAAGTGACCCGCAACACTTCATTCCACAACTGCCTGCTCGTTATGACATCAAGCCGCCTGGGGCTCGCCCTGGTGATGGAGGACGAAAAACTCATCGGCATCGTCACCGATGGCGATCTACGTCGTGCGTTGCTGGGCAATCCAGGGGTTGTCAACGAAACCGTCGACTCGTTCCTAACCTTAAGTCCGCACACAGTGAAAGCGTCTGCACAATTGTCCGAGGCCGAGGCTTACATGTTGGATCACAAAATTCGGGCTTTGCCGGTTATGGATGACGATAGCGGTGAAGTGGTTGGCATTGTCGAGATTTTTGACTGAAACGGATGACATTAGCGTTGGCTTTTGTCGTTCAGGTAATCGGTCAGTTGGTCAGCATCGGGTAAGTGAACAATACAAAATGCAGTAGATTCAAACCAAAGTGAGTAGCCATGGCGGCTGCCAATCCGCCAAATCGATATGCGAGCCCATAACAAGCGCCTGCCAAGGTCGCCAACATTACCCACTCCCAACCGGCCCCCCAGTGCGCCAGCCCGAATAATAGAGAAGCGATTAACAGGGCAAGGTGTTCGCCGTAGTGCAGGTGTTGGAGGCGCCGGCTCAAGCCACCTTGTATGTAGCCGCGAAATAGCGCTTCTTCTACTAGCGTCACCAGTAGCAGGTTGTTGTTTATCCACAGCCATGCCTGCGGCGGCCATTTCGGCGACCATTCTACGATTCCCAGCAGCGATGCTCCCCCGAGCGTAACGAGTGCCGTTAGGGTGAGGGTCAGGGCGCCTGCTTTTATCGCTTGCATAAATGAGTGGCGGCCGATGATCCATGGGCACACGAGTAACAGCCAGAAGCCTATCAGCGGTTTATCCAGGTTGAGATACATCGAGAACGGCACGGCGTTCTCGGTGAAGCGCTCCTGATCGATCATCCTGGCGTTTTGAAACCCCGGCCACCAATGCAGAGCGAGGGTGAGGGCCAGGAGGATGAATACGGCATGACCAAGATAGCGGACGTAGCGGGCGTGTTGTTGCTGGGCGGCGAAACCGGTGAGCAGCAACAGGATGATGGCGATGCTCGCCTGGGCGGTAATTTGCCCATAGGTGAGGGCCAGGACATAGCCGGCAGAGAGGAGTGTCAGGTATGGCCAGGGCATGACGAGCATGAACGTTTCCTTGTTTCGGGTGAGCTCGCTTTAATGTGGGGCATTTAGGCAGATATGGCCGTGCTTCTGCAATTGTGATGCTGTGTCTTAGTGCGTAAAACAGAGTGCGTGACTATGTTTAAAGGTGCCTGAAGTTCGTTTAAGGGCGCGTTGCCGAATCCTGCTGGAAAAAGGGGAAGCATATGACAAGTTGGCCCGTGATCGCTGTGACGTTGTTGATGTTGATGCCTCTGATGGCCCTGGTTACTTCGATAAGGGGGTGGGTCATGCATTTCAAGATCGAAGGTGATACTGAGTATTAGTTGCGGTTTGACGTAGTACCGGTCATTTCTATAACGCGAGTATTGAGCACAGGGATGTGGTCCCCCACAAAGTCAGCATTTTGTGGGTAATGCTGTTCCCTTCAGAGAGTATGGGCTGGACAGCCAGCGCATAAAGTGTGGGTGACATAGAGCTGTCGCGCCGGCGATGACGGGCTTGAGCAGTGCGTTGGACTTTCGGGAGGTTTCGCCGGCAAATCAGATCTCCGCACCGCTGGCTCCTACAGGGAGCCGCGTGCATTCGACATCAGGTTGTCCGGTGGCCGCTTGGCCAGGCTGCGACGGCGGGCTATCGGAAAGCAAATCGCAGATGCTGCTGGGACGCGTCAGCACGTGCGCGAGGCTCAATGAACGGCCGAGGACCTTGGGACGGGGACGCGATCAAACTTGGAAACCTCCTTGATCCAGAATCGACGGTACTCCGTTTGATCCGGCGCCAACGGCTTGTGATTCGACCAGGCGTGTCCTGTTTTCAAGGCTTCGCGATACGCCTCCCACTCTTTTTCCTCGGCGACTTCCTTCGCCCTTTTCTCATCATCGAACCAACCAAGAACATACACTTCGCCTTGATCGATGCCGTGCTCGATCAATAGATAAATCTCTTTCATACGCTAAACCCATAACGACACATTTCTAAAATACCCTACCACAGCGTATTGCCCTTATTATCGTCTTATCGGCAGGGGTTTGCATTTCTTGAGCTTATGGGTTGGGGCAGGGCTACGAAATATTGTTTTGGGTTCAGTTATCAAGCTTTCCAAGTAGCCAGGCAGGTGCTTTTTTCGTGTGTCACCTGTAAGGCGGTCATTGGTTGTGAGTACGCATTCGCCGGCAAGCCTGGCTCCTACGGGGGGGATGCGTATGGCTTCCGATTAGGCCGGTCGGTCGGCCGCCTCGCTTTTGATTGTGATCTGGCTTTTGATTTTCTTGCCCCGTCGAGAGGCCGAGTGGAGGTTCTGCGCAGTGGGTAAACCGGCAAGGATGCCGGTTTAGCCGCGCTGGGCCAAGGATGGCCCATCGCGGCGACCCACGGAGCAGGACCGGAGCGAGGGCATGCCGAGCATTAGCGAGGCACCGAACGCCAGGGGCAAGAGCCCTTGGTTACTTGGGGCTGTTCCAAGTGACTCGCTGTAAAAGCGAAACCATAGGTGGCCGTTACCGCAGGAATGGATATGTACTCAGTCAACAAATAACAGGTTGGCTGTCAGGCCGCCTTCGCGAGCAGGCTCGCACACAGTTGATTGGGGAGGGCCGCGGGAGATGGGTTGGCTGTCAGGCCGCCTTCGCGAGCAAGCCCGCTCCCACAGTTGATCGGGTATGGCCGCGGGAGATGGGTTGGCTGTCAGGCCGCCTTCGCGAGCAAGCCCGCTCCCACAGTTGATTGGGGAGGACCGCGGGAGATGGGTTGACTGTCAGGACGCCTTCGCGAGCAGGCTCGCTCCCACAGTTGATTGGGGAGGGCCGCGGGAGATGGGTTGGCTGTCAGGACGCCTTCGCGAGCAGGCTCGCTCCCACAGTTGTTCGGGTCGGGCCGGGAGATTGGTTGGCTGTGATCATTCCTTCGCCGTTTCAAGCCTGGCTCCGCATGGTGGGCAGGTTGTAAAGGGGGGGGCGTCAGGCGCCGCTAACGAAGAACGGCACCTGAAGCATTAACAGCTATAGCCCCGCGATTACGACGCAATCAACTGCCGCAACACGTAATGCAAGATCCCCCCCGACTTGAAGTATTCCACCTCATTCAGCGTATCAATCCGACACAGCACTTCGATTTTTTCCTGGCTGCCGTTTTCCCGAGTGATGACCAGGGTCAAATTCATCCGCGGTGTCAGCTCAACGCCCGTCAGCCCCAGGATGTCCAGGGTTTCCCGGCCAGTCAGGTTCAGGCTCTTGCGGTTCTGGTCGAGCTTGAACTGCAGCGGCAGCACACCCATGCCCACCAAATTGGAGCGGTGGATGCGTTCGAAGCTTTCGGCGATGACCGCCTTGATCCCCAGCAAGTTAGTGCCCTTGGCTGCCCAGTCGCGGCTGGAGCCGGTGCCGTATTCCTGGCCGGCGATCACCACCAGTGGCGTGCCGGAGGCTTGATAGCGCATGGCGGCGTCGTAGATCGGCAGTTTCTCGCCAGTGGGGATGTAATAGGTGTTGCCGCCTTCCTCGCCGTGGAGCATTTCGTTGCGGATGCGGATGTTGGCGAAGGTGCCGCGCATCATCACTTGGTGGTTGCCGCGGCGTGAGCCGTAGGAGTTGAAGTCGCGCGGTTCCACGCCTTTGTCGCGCAGGTAGTGGCCTGCCGGGCTGTCGGCCTTGATGTTGCCGGCGGGGGAGATGTGGTCGGTGGTCACCGAGTCGCCGAGCAGGGCGAGGATGCGTGCGCCGCTGATGTCCTTGACCACCGGTGGCGGACCGCCGATGTCGTCGAAGAACGGCGGATGCTGGATGTAGGTCGAGTCGTCCTGCCAGACGTAGGTGGCCGCTTGCGGTACTTCGATGGCTTGCCATTGTTCGTCGCCGGCGAATACTTCGGCGTATTCCTTGTGGAACATGGCGGTGTTGACCTGTTCGACCGCTTCGGCGATTTCCTGGCTGCTGGGCCAGATGTCGCGCAGGTACACCGGGTTGCCGTTCTGGTCTTCGCCCAGGGGCTCTTGGCTGAGGTCGATGCGCACGGTGCCGGCCAGGGCATAGGCGACCACCAGCGGCGGCGAGGCCAGCCAGTTGGTTTTCACCAGTGGATGGACCCGGCCCTCGAAGTTGCGGTTGCCCGACAACACCGAGGCCACGGTGAGGTCGGCCTTCTGGATGGCTTGTTCGATGGGCTCCGCCAGCGGCCCGGAATTGCCGATGCAGGTGGTGCAGCCATAGCCGACCAGGGCAAAGCCCAGGGTGTCGAGGTACTGCGTCAAGCCGGCCGCCTTGTAATAATCGGTGACCACTTTCGAGCCCGGGGCCAGGGAGCTTTTCACCCAGGGTTTGCGGCGCAGGCCTTTTTCCACGGCTTTTTTCGCCACCAGCCCGGCCGCCATCATCACGCTCGGGTTGGAGGTGTTGGTGCAGGAGGTGATAGCGGCGATCACCACCGCACCGTTTTTCAGGCGAAGGGTCTGGCCTTCATACTCGTAGTCCACTTCACCGGCCATGTCCGCGTTGCCCACGGCTACGCCGCCACCGCCTTCGCTTTCCAGGCGGCCTTCTTCCTTGCTGGTGGGTTTGAGATGCAGGCCGACGAAGTCGCTGAAGGCTTGCGCCACATTCGGCAGCGACACACGGTCTTGCGGGCGCTTGGGGCCGGCCAGGCTGGCTTCGACGCTGGTCATGTCCAGGGCCAGGCTGTCGGTGAATTGTGGTTCCTGGCCTGGCTGGCGCCACAGGCCTTGCACCTTGCTGTAGGCCTCGACCAGTTTCACCGTGGCGTCGGGGCGGCCAGACAGGCGCAGGTAGTTGAGGGTGACGTCGTCCACCGGGAAGAAGCCGCAGGTGGCGCCATACTCCGGCGCCATGTTGGCGATGGTCGCGCGGTCGGCCAGCGGCAGGTCAGCCAGGCCGTCGCCGTAGAACTCGACGAATTTGCCGACCACGCCTTTCTTGCGCAGCATCTGGGTGACGGTCAGCACCAGGTCGGTGGCGGTGATGCCTTCCTTGAGTTTGCCGGTGAGCTTGAAGCCGATCACTTCGGGAATCAGCATCGACACCGGTTGGCCGAGCATAGCCGCTTCGGCTTCGATGCCGCCGACGCCCCAGCCGAGTACGCCGAGGCCGTTGATCATGGTGGTGTGGGAGTCGGTGCCGACCAAGGTGTCGGGGAAGGCGTAGGTGCGGCCGTCTTCGTCCTTGGTCCAGACGGTGCGGCCCAGGTATTCGAGGTTGACCTGGTGGCAGATGCCGGTGCCCGGCGGCACCACGCTGAAGTTGTCGAAGGCGCTCTGGCCCCAGCGCAGGAAGGCGTAACGCTCGCCGTTGCGCTGCATTTCGATGTCGACGTTCTGTTCGAAGGCGCTGCTGGTGGCGAACTTGTCGACCATCACCGAGTGGTCGATCACCAGGTCCACCGGCGACAGCGGGTTGATGCGCTGCGGGTCGCCGCCGGCCTTGGCCATCGCCGCGCGCATGGCGGCCAGGTCGACCACGGCGGGCACGCCGGTGAAGTCTTGCATCAGCACCCGGGCCGGCCGGTACTGGATTTCGCGGTCGGAGCGGCGCTCCTTGAGCCAGGCGGCGATGGCCTTGAGGTCGGCGCCGGTGACGGTCTTGGCGTCTTCCCAGCGCAGCAGGTTTTCCAGCAGCACTTTGAGCGACATGGGCAGCGCGTCCAGGTCGCCGAGGCTTCTGGCGGCCTCCGGCAGGCTGTAATAGTGGTAGAGCTTGTCGTCGACTTGCAGGGTTTTAAGGGTGTTCAGGCTATCGAGGGACGGCATTACGATCACTCCTTTGAGTCCGCACGGCGGCGGACTGAGGGGACGGGCAGAGCATTAAACCTAGCCCTGTTTTACGTAGCTGGCTAATAACTGGACTCTATGGGCAAGTCCGAGGTTCCGAAGTCGGCTATCATGCGCCGGTTTTCGTGACAGGCATTGCGTTAGCGCAAGTCTGGGCATCGCGCAGGGGTTGAATGTCTCGCCCTCTGCCCAGGAGTAAGAATGAACACCCTTTTCATGCATTGCCGGCCGGGCTTCGAAGGTGAAGTCTGTTCCGAGATTTCCGACCTCGCCGCACAACTGAACGTGGCCGGTTATGCCAAGGCCAAGGCCGCCAGCGCCTGCGCCGAGTTTGCCTGCACCGAAGAAGACGGCGCCGAGCGCCTGATGCGCGGGCAGCGTTTTGCCAACCTGATTTTCCCGCGCCAGTGGGCCCGGGGGATTTTCATCGACCTGCCGGAGAGTGATCGCATCAGCGTGATTCTCGCGCACCTGGCGGATTTTCCGACCTGCGGCAGCCTGTGGCTGGAAGTGGTCGATACCAATGATGGCAAGGAGCTGTCGAACTTCTGCA
Source organism: Pseudomonas sp. GW823-FHT06B06 (assembly GCF_058795195.1). Classification (NCBI taxonomy): domain Bacteria; kingdom Pseudomonadati; phylum Pseudomonadota; class Gammaproteobacteria; order Pseudomonadales; family Pseudomonadaceae; genus Pseudomonas; species Pseudomonas sp. GW823-FHT06B06. The sequence continues at coordinate 77,287 of NZ_JBXAHO010000022.1, forward strand.
AGAAATTCGAAGGCCCGTTGCGCAAGGCGCTGATTGGCGCCGGCAAGCTGGTGGACGACGCGAACAAGCCGCGCTTGTTGCTGACGTTCAAGAGCGGCCGTGAAGTGTTCGTCGGCCTGGCGGAGTCGAACAATTCGGCGATGTGGCCGATGGGCATTCCGCGTTTGAAATTCCCGCGCGAGGCGCCGAGTCGTTCGACCTTGAAGCTCGAAGAGGCCTGGCATCACTTCATTCCGCGCGACCAATGGGACGAGCGCCTGCACAGCGACATGACCGGGGTCGACCTGGGTGCTGCGCCTGGCGGCTGGACCTGGCAGCTGGTCAACCGAGGCATGCTGGTGACCGCCATCGACAATGGCCCGATGGCTGAAAGCTTGATGGACACCGGCTTGGTGCAGCATTTGATGGCCGACGGTTTCACCTTCAAGCCCAAGCAGCCGGTGGACTGGATGGTCTGCGACATCGTCGAGAAGCCGGCGCGTAATGCGGCGATGCTCGAGGAGTGGATCGGCGAGGGGCATTGCCGCGAGGCGGTGGTCAACCTCAAGCTACCGATGAAGCAGCGTTACGCCGAGGTGAAGCGCTTGCTGGAGCGTATTGCCGAAGGCTTCAAGGCCCGGGGCATTCGCGTGGAGATCGGCTGCAAGCAGCTGTACCACGACCGTGAGGAAGTGACCTGCCATTTGCGCCGGCTGGACGTGAAGAAACCGAAATCCCGCTAGCAACCCGGCTCCCTGTACCGATCGTTCCCACGCTCCGCGTGGGAATGCATCCCGTGACGCTCTGCGTCACATCCAGAGCTGGAACGCGGAGCGTCCCTGGCGGCATTCCCACGCAGAGCGTGGGAACGATCAGTCAGCGGTGTACAATGCCGGCAAGTTTCAGGAGTTAATCATGAGTGAAATGCTTGATAAGCCGGTAGACGGCACCCTCGACGCCACCGGCCTCAACTGCCCGGAGCCGGTGATGATGTTGCACCAGCACATCCGTGACCTGGTTCCTGGCGGCCTGCTCAAGGTGATCGCCACCGATCCGTCGACCCGCCGCGATATCCCCAAGTTCTGCGTGTTCCTCGACCATGAACTGGTAGGGCAGCATGAAGACGCGGGCACCTACCTCTACTGGATCCGCAAAAAATCCAGCTGACCCACAAAGCCCTTGTAGGAGCGAGCATGCTCGCGAAAAACCCGAGGGCGCCGCGGGGTGTCAGGCTCCCCGCGTAATCGTTGACGTCCATCGTCGGAACGCCGCCCGGAGCATGCTCGCTCCTACAAGTACAGGGTCATTTCAGGCTGATGCGAATCCGCTTGCGTGCACTGCGCGTCAGGCGGATCGACAGCATCAGCGCCGCGCAGCTCAGGCCGACGATCAGGCCCTGCCAGAGGCCGCTCGGGCCGCTTGGCGTGCCCAGCCAGTCGGTCAGGCCGAGGGCGTAGCCCACCGGCAGGCCGATGCCCCAGTAGGCGAACAGGGTCAGGATCATCGTCACCCGGGTGTCTTGATAGCCGCGCAACGCGCCGGCCGCCGTGACCTGGATCGCATCGGAAAACTGGAACAGCGCCGAATACACGATCAACATCGCCGCCACCTTGATCACCGTCGGGTCCGCCGTGTAGATCGTCGCGATGTGCTCACGCAGCAATAGCATCATGCTCGCCGACAGGCAGGCGTACGCCAACGCCGTGCCCATGCCGACGCCTGCGGCGAAACGCGCTTCACGGGGTTGCTCGCGCCCCAGCGCCTGGCCGACCCGCACGGTCACGGCCATGCCCAGGGAGTAGGGGATCATGAACACCAGCGAGCTGAAGTTGAGGGCGATCTGGTGACCGGCGACCACGGTGGCGCCGAGGCTGCCGATCAACAGGGCGATTACGGCGAAGATGCTCGACTCGGCGAATACGGCAATGCCGATAGGCAGGCCGATGCCCAGCAGGCGCTTGATCACCGACCATTGTGGCCAATCGAAACGGCTGAACAGCTGGCTCGATTGATAGGCTGGCGCCCAGCGCTCCCAGCCGGCCATGCCCAGGGCCATCACCCACATCACGATCGCCGTGGCCCAGCCGCAACCGACGCCGCCCATGGCCGGCACGCCGAAGTGGCCATAGATGAACACGTAGTTCAGCGGAATGTTCAGTGCCAGGCCGCACAGGCCCAGGACCATCGCCGGGCGAGTGCGGCCCAGGCCGTCACTGAAGCAGCGCAGCACATGGTAGATCGCGACCGCAGGCAGGCCGCTGGCGATGCCGTGCAGGTACTGCATGCAGGGGCCGATCAGCTCGGGATCGACCTTCATCACGCGCAGGACCGGCTCGGCGCCCAGCAGCAGGCCGGTCGCGATCAGGCCCACCACCAACGCCAGCCACAGCGCCTGACGCACGATCGGGCCGATCTCGCTGTGGGTCCCGGCACCAAAGCGCTGGGCGACTTTCGGCGTGGTGGCCAGCAACGTGCCGGTCATCAACAGGAACACCGGCACCCAGATCGAGTTGCCTAGCGCCACTGCCGCCAGGTCGCGCGGCCCGACCCGGCCAGCCATCACCGCGTCGACAAAGCCCATCGCCGTGGTGGCCAGTTGCGCGATCATGATCGGCAAGGCCAAGCCGAGCAGGTTTTTCAGCTCCAGGCGGACCCGGGCGGGGCGGGAGAGGGAAGGGCTGGCGGTGTGGGAAGTCACGGAATTCAAGGGCAAAGCGTCCAAAGATTGTTCATGCGCGGCTGCGCATTCTACGCGTTGACGCAACGGTCAGGAAAAGACTGTGTTGGGGATTTGTAATCCTGCCTCTCTCTCCCCCTGTAGGAGCGAGCATGCTCCGGGCGGCGTTCCGACGATGGACGTCAACGATGACGTGGGAAAGCTGACACCCCGCGGCGCTCTCAGGTTCATCGTCGGAACGCCGCCCGGAGCATGCTCGCTCCTACAAGGGATCGGTGATCAGTGATCGATGATCGGGGAGGGCATCGGCGCTAGGCGCAAGGCGTCAACTACGCCTACACTGCCGGTCCGCCAAAGGAGCCTGACATGCTGATCGTTGCCGACGAAAATATCCCCCTGCTCGACGCCTTCTTCCAGACATTCGGTGAAATCCGCCGGGTGCCGGGGCGTTCCATCGACCGCGCCACCGTCGAACAGGCCGATGTACTGCTGGTGCGTTCGGTCACCCGCGTCGACCGTGCATTGCTCGAAGGCAGCAAGGTGCGTTTTGTCGGCACCTGCACCATCGGCACCGATCACCTGGACCTGGAGTACTTTCAACAGACCGGCATCACCTGGTCCAGCGCGCCGGGATGCAACGCCCGGGGCGTGGTCGACTACGTACTCGGCAGCCTGCTGACCCTGGCTGAAATCGAAGGCGCCGACCTGACCCAACGCACCTACGGCGTGGTGGGTGCTGGTGAGGTCGGGGGACGACTGGTCAAGGTCCTGCAGGGGCTGGGCTGGAAGGTGCTGGTCTGCGATCCGCCACGCCAGGCCGCCGAGGGTGGCGACTACGTCAGCCTTGAACAGATCATCGAGCAGTGCGATGTCATCAGCCTGCACACCCCGCTGACCCGCAAGGGCGCCCAGCCCACCTGGCACCTGTTCGATCAACGCCGCCTGAACCAGCTCAAGCCCGGCACCTGGCTGATCAACGCCAGCCGTGGCCCGGTAGTGGACAACACCGCCTTGCGAGAGGTGCTGCTGCAGCGCGAAGACCTGCAGGCGGTGCTCGATGTCTGGGAGGGCGAGCCCGAAGTCGATGTGGCCCTGGCCGAACTCTGCGTGCTGGCCACGCCGCACATTGCCGGGTACAGCCTCGATGGCAAGCAGCGCGGTACGGCGCAGATCTATCAGGCGTACTGCGAGTTCCTCGGGCAAGCGCCCCAGGTCAGCCTCGGCGACTTGCTGCCAGCCCCGTGGCTGTCGCAGGTGACCTTGAGCGGGGATACCGACCCGGCGTGGGCCCTGGCGATGTTGTGCCGTGGCGTGTACGACCCGCGCCGTGACGATGCGGATTTTCGCCGCAGCCTGGTCGGCAGTGTGAGCGAGCAGCGTGCGGCGTTCGATGTGTTGCGCAAGAACTACCCGTCACGACGGGAGATCGACGGGTTGCAGGTGCGTATCGACGGGGATGCGCCAGCGTTGCAGCAGATCGTGGCGGCGCTGGGCGCGACGGCTGTCTAGAGACCGAGTAGGCCCCTTCGCGAGCAAGCCCGCTCCCACATTAAACCGCGCCTGCCTGAACAACTCGGTCAATGTGGGAGCGGGCTTGCTCGCGAAGGGCCACACCGCAAATCTTGCAGAAAAAACCCATAAAAAACCCGGCCCTCAAAGGGCCGGGTCAATGAAGACGGTGGTTACATCACTTCTCTTCGGCAGGCTTGACCAATCGCTTCTCCAGTTCACTGCACGCTTTCTGGATCATCTTTTCAGTGATCGGTACTTCGCGGCCCTGTTCATCGATTATCGAGCACCCCAGAGACTGGTCTGGCTGCGTGCGGATCACTTGAATCTTGTCATCGCTGCGTTGTTGCAAGGACATGGCCTGTCTCCTCATCAGGTTGTGTGCCTAGATTAAAACCGTCAGGTGACCAGGCTGTGACAACTCCCTGCGATCGCTCCTGAACGGCATCGCCAGTCGACCAGAAATATCCCGACATGGCTACCCGAACTTTAGACCAATACTGTCTAGGCACTAGACTGCATGGTCATAATTAACCTGACTCATTCTGATTCAGCCATTGCACCTTGTTGGTCGGTGTACGCTGGTCCTGTTTATGGCTCCTTTCTGGATGATGCCAATGCTCACTGTTCGTCACCGTCGTGCGCTCCGCCTGGCCGGTCGTTTCATCGCACCTTACCGCTGGCAGGCACTGGGCGCCCTGTTCGCGCTGGTCGTCACGGCGGGTATTACCTTGTCCATGGGGCAGGGCATTCGACTGCTGGTGGACCAGGGTTTCATGACCCAGTCCCCGCATTTGCTCAACCAGTCCATCGCTCTGTTCATGTTGTTGGTGATCGGCCTGGCGGTCGGCACCTTTGCGAGGTTTTACCTGGTGTCGTGGATCGGCGAGCGTTGCGTCGCCGACATCCGTCGCCGGGTGTTCAACCATTTGGTGTACCTGCACCCGGGTTTCTACGAGGACAACCGCAGTTCCGAGATCCAGTCGCGCCTGACCGCCGATACCACGCTGCTGCAATCGGTGATCGGCTCGTCCCTGTCATTGTTCCTGCGCAACTTGCTGATGGTGATTGGCGGGATTGTCCTGCTGTTTGTCACCAATCCAAAACTCACCAGCATCGTGGTGGTCGCCTTGCCGTTGGTGATCGCGCCGATCCTGATTTTTGGCCGCCGGGTGCGCAGCCTGTCGCGCCTGAGCCAGGACCGGATTGCCGACATCGGCAGCTACGTGTCCGAGACCCTGGGCCAGATCAAGACCGTGCAGGCCTACAACCACCAGGCCCAGGACGAACAGCGGTTCGCCGTCACCGTGGAGGAGGCGTTCGACACCGCGCGCAAGCGCATTTTCCAGCGCGCCTGGCTGATTACCCTGGTGATCGTGCTGGTGTTGGGCGCCGTCGGCGTGATGCTCTGGGTTGGCGGCATGGACGTGATTGCCGGGCGGATTTCCGCGGGTGAGCTGGCGGCGTTTGTCTTCTACAGCCTGATCGTCGGTAGTGCGTTCGGCACCTTGAGTGAGGTGATCGGCGAGTTGCAGCGCGCAGCGGGCGCGGCAGAACGGATCGCCGAGTTGCTGCGGGCGCAGAACATCATCCAGTCGCCGTCCACTGGCCTGGTGACCTTGCCCGAGCGGGTGAAGGGTGACCTGGTGTTGCAGGATGTGCGCTTTAGCTATCCATCGCGCCCTGAAAGCTACGCCGTCGACGGCCTGAGCCTGACCATCCAGGCCGGGGAGACCCTGGCGTTGGTCGGGCCCTCCGGGGCGGGCAAATCGACGGTGTATGACCTGCTGCTGCGCTTTTACGACCCCGCCGAAGGGCGCATCCTGCTCGATGGCGTGCCCCTGACCCAACTCGATCCGCTGGACCTGCGGCGCTGCTTTGCACTGGTGTCGCAAACCCCGGCGCTGTTTTTCGGCAGCATCGAAGACAACCTGCGCTACGGCAACCCGACGGCGACCTCGGAGGAGGTCCGCGAGGCGGCAAAAATCGCCTATGCCCACGACTTCATCGAAGCCATGCCCAACGGTTACCAGACGCACCTGGGCGACGGCGGCCTCGGCTTGTCCGGCGGCCAGCGCCAGCGCCTGGCCATCGCCCGCGCGTTGCTGGTGGATGCGCCCATCCTGCTGCTGGACGAAGCCACCAGCGCCCTCGACGCCCAGAGCGAGCACCTGATCCAGCAGGCATTACCCAGCCTGATGAAAAACCGCACCACCCTGGTCATCGCCCACCGCCTGGCCACGGTCAAAAACGCCGATCGCATTGCGGTGATGGACCAGGGCAAGTTGGTGGCAGTGGGCACGCACCAGTCGCTGATTGCGAATAACGCGCTGTATGCACGGTTGGCGGCGTTGCAGTTCAGTGATAAACGCGAGGTTTCGTGAGATGGAGTTGTTGAGCGACCCAGTAACCGACCCAGTAACTCACCCGGTAACGGCGCTCTGAAATATGCAGAAATTGCGCATATCAGCGGTCTCATCTCAGTGGGCTAATCTTGTGCAATCCGCATATTCAGGGAGGGCAACGGAATGCCCATCGCCGCAAATGGGTGTCGCCTGCGCAAGTCCAGATTTGCTGAACAGGGTCGCCTCTATCTGCTGACAGCAGTCACTCATCAGCGCCAGCTGGTATTTGCTGATTGGCGTTTGGGTCGTCTTTTGGTGGATCAACTGCGCTGCGCTGATGAAAGCGCGTCGGTCACTTCCATGGCCTGGGTCGTAATGCCGGATCACCTGCATTGGCTGATTGAATTGAAAAATGGGTCCCTGGCGGAGTTGATGTGCCGCATCAAATCCAGAAGCAGCCGTTCGATCAATCTGGTGCGCGGTGAGCAGGGGCGATTGTGGCAGCGGGGGTATTACGATCGCGCGTTACGGCGTGATGAGGATATCAAGGGAGCTGCGCGGTATATCGTCATGAATCCGTTGCGGGCCGGGTTGGTTTCCAGGGTTGGCGAATATCCCTTGTGGGATGCCATTTGGATTTGAGAATCAGAATCAAAAGATCGCAGCCTGCGGCAGCTCCTACAGTGGGACGGTGTACACCCCGTAGGAGCTGCCGCAGGCTGCGATCTTTTGACCTTGCTTCAATCAAACTCACTGATCGTCGAAATACCGCTCATGCCAATCCACCAGCGGTTGCGGCGAGTTGAGTTTCTGGCCGTAGATCACTGAATACGACAGCACGTTCTGTACGTACTGGCGGGTTTCGTCGAACGGGATGCTTTCCACCCAGACGTCGAAGCTCAGGTGATCGGCACCACGCAGCCATTGGCGCACGCGGCCGGGGCCGGCGTTGTAGGCGGCGGAGGCGAGGACGCGGTTGCCGTTGAACTGGCTGTGAACCTGGCTCAGGTAAGCCGCGCCCAGCTGGATGTTCTTGTCCGGGTTGAACACCTGCTGCGGCGAGGCCAGCGGAATGCTGAACTTGCGCGCGGTTTCCTTGGCGGTGCCCGGCATCAATTGCATCAGGCCGCTGGCACCGACGCTGGAACGGGCATCTTCCATGAAGGCGCTTTCCTGGCGGGTGATGGCAAATACCCAGCTGGAATGCAGGCCACGGACCTTGGCTTCACGCACCAGGGTGTCGCGGTGGGCCATCGGGAAGCGAATGTCCAGGTCGTCCCAGTACTGCGCCTGGCTGATGGTGCGAATCGCCGGGAAATACCATTTCAGGTCGTAGGCCAGTTTCGCCTGGGCAACCATTTCATCGCGACTGAAGTGGCGGCTGACGTGATACCACTCGCGGCGACCGTCGACGATCTGTCCGCGGGCATGAAACTCCAGGGCGCGGCGTATGCCAGGGGTGTTACGCACCTTGTTGATCAGTGCCTGGCTGAGTACCAGCGGTTTGTTGTTCAGCGAATACGGCGACTGCGAACGGTCGGCGGCGAGGAAGCCATAGAAATCGCGCTCGCGGGCCAGGCTCTTATAGAGATTGAGTGCCTCGGGGTTTTGCGGCTGCGCCAGTTCCAGGCTGCGGGCCTGCCAGTAGCGCCAGCGGTTGGTGGTGGCCAGGTCCTGGGGCAGGCGGCGAGTCAACTGGTAGGCATCGTCCCAGCGCGCCAGGCGTAGCAACAAACGCATGCGCCACTCAGACACCGTGTTGTCGCGCAGTTCCGGGTCGTATTTGGTCATCATGTCCAGCGCGCGGCTGTCGAAACGTCGCGCCAGGGTCAGCCCGATTTCCCGGGCGATGGCCACTTTTTCGTCGCGCGAGAAGTGCATGCTGCTGGCGTAACCGTCGAGCAGGGCCATGGCCCTGTCCGGATCCTGACGGGCTAAGCGGCGCAGGCCGAGGCTGACAATGTCCGACATCGGTTCGTCGGCCGGGGCGAAGCGCGACGGCGAATTGAGCAGCTCGGGATTCTGGGCCACATCGACCAGCAGGCGGCCACGAGGGGCGAGGGTGGTCAAGCCATTGACCAGGCTGTTGGCCAGTGGGTAATTGCGTGCCTGGGCGGCGAGCTTGGCGCGTTCCCAGCGCTTCTGCTCGGTCAACTGGCCTTCGGCGGCCCACATGCCGAACAGGGCATCACAGGCTGCCGGTTGCGTTTTACCGCTCAGCCAGAGCTTGTTGGCGTTGGCGTAGCCTTCGGTCTTTTGGTTGTGGCTGATCTGGTACTGCGCGTTGAGGCAGTCCAGTTCGGTGAAATTCATCTTGGGGTCGTAGTACTTGACGAATGTCGCCCAGTCGCCGCGTTCCGCCAGCCAGCGCAACCAGCGCAGCTTCATCCAGTTGGCCTGGGGCAGGTCACCGTGTTCGGCGAGGAACTTCTCAATCTCGGCATTGCTCGCGGTTTTCAAGCGCGCGGTCAGCTCGTCGTAAGCCAGGTACGGCTCCAGCGGATAGTCGGCCAGGGCCTGGCTGTAGCGGAAATACGGTCCGGTGTCGCCCTTCGCCAGGGCGCGCTTGGCTTCATCGTAGTATTGGCGTTGGGTAGACAGGTCCACCGCCTGTGCGGATTGAACGGCAGCGGCAGAAAGTAGAAAACATGACAAAAAATTGAGAAGGCGACTGCGCATGAGACGTCCGGACAGAAAAAACATGACAAGTGCTGGCAATGCCCGCACTGATTATCTGTAGCTTAGCCTTTTGCCAGCAACGGGCGAAAGCTTTGCCGACCGGTCTGCATCAGTTCGCAACATTTGTTGTGCAGAGTGCTGCGAAGGTGAAATTGCCGGCCTGCTGGAGCCCCGTTTCAGGTAGAATGCGCGCCCGGTTTTTGGAGAAGCTCATGACCCTGCTCAAATTCAGCGATGTGTCCCTTGCTTTCGGCGCTATGCCGTTGTTGGACAAGGTGTCCTGGCAGATCGCCCGTGGAGAGCGGGTGTGCATCATCGGCCGCAACGGCACTGGCAAGTCCAGCATGATGAAGCTCGTCAAGGGCGACCAGAAGCCCGATGACGGCTCGGTTTGGCGCGCACCCGGCCTCAAGATTGGCGAATTGCCGCAAGAATTGCCGGTAGCCGACGAGCGGACAGTGTTCGACGTGGTTGCCGAAGGCCTGGACGGTGTCGGCGCGTTGCTCGCCGAATATCACCACCTGAGCCAGAACATCGTCACCGATGCCGACCTGGACAAGCTGATGCACGTCCAGCACGACCTCGAGGCCCGCGACGGCTGGCGATTGCAGACCCTGGTCGACAGCACCCTGAGTCGCCTGCAGTTGCCGGCGGACAAGACCCTCGCCGAATTGTCCGGTGGCTGGCGTCGTCGCGTGCTGCTGGCCCAGGCCCTGGTGTCCGAGCCAGACCTGCTGTTGCTCGACGAGCCGACCAACCACCTGGACATCGGTGCAATCGCCTGGCTGGAAGAGGCGCTGAAGGATTTCCAGGGCGCCGTGCTGTTCATCACGCACGACCGTTCCTTCCTGCAGAACCTGGCGACCCGCATCCTGGAACTGGATCGCGGTGGCCTGATCGACTGGAACGGCGACTACGCCAGTTTCCTGGTGCACAAGGAAGCCGAGCTGGCCGCCGAAGCCACCGCCAACGCGCTGTTCGACAAGCGCCTGGCCCAGGAAGAAGTGTGGATTCGCCAGGGCATCAAGGCCCGTCGTACCCGTAACGAAGGCCGCGTACGCGCGCTGAAAGCCCTGCGCGTCGAGCGCAGCGAGCGTCGTGAGCGCACCGGCAAGGCCAACATCCAGCTGGAAACGGCCGACAAGTCCGGCAAGCAGGTGATGGTGCTCGAGAACGTGAGCTTCGCTCACCCGGGTGGTCCGTTCCTGATCAAGGACTTCTCCATGGTGCTGCAGCGCGGCGACCGTATCGGCCTGCTCGGCGCCAACGGCACCGGCAAGACCACGCTGCTGAAATTGATGCTCAGTGGCCTGCAGCCGACCAGTGGCAAGGTGGAAGAAGGCACCAAGATCGACGTCGCCTACTTCGACCAGTTGCGCCATCAGTTGGACCTGGAAAAGACCGTGATCGATAACGTCGCCGAAGGTCGCGACTTCATCGATATCGACGGCCAGAGCCGCCACGTGCTGAGCTACCTCGGCGACTTCCTGTTCAGCCCACAGCGTGCCCGCACGCCGGTCAAGGCGCTGTCCGGTGGCGAGCGTGCCCGCCTGTTGCTGGCCAAGCTGTTCAGCAAGCCGGCGAACCTGCTGGTGCTCGACGAACCGACCAACGACCTCGACGTTGAAACCCTCGAACTGCTCGAAGAAGTGTTGCTGACCTTCAACGGCACCGTGTTGATGGTCAGCCACGACCGGGCATTCCTCGACAACGTGGTTACCAGCACCCTGGTCTTCGAAGGTGAAGGCAAGGTTCGCGAGTATGTTGGCGGTTATCAGGACTGGCTGCGCCAGGGCGGTTCGCCGCGCCTGCTGGGCGTGACCGAGAGCAAGTCCGGCAAGGCCGACCTCAACTCCGCCGTGGTCAAGGCCGAGCCCGCGCCTGTTGCAGCCGCCGTCGAGGCGCCAGTGGCGAAGAAGAAGCTCAGCTACAAGGTGCAGCGAGAGCTGGAAGCGTTGCCTGGGCAGATCGAAGCCATGGAACAGCAGATCGTCGCGGTTGAGGGGCAGATGGCCGATGCGGGCTTCTACCTGCGTCCGGCTGCGGAAACCGCCGCGGTGATTGCTCAGCTTGCGCAGTTGCAGGCTGAACTCGACATCATGGTCGAGCGCTGGGCCGAGCTGGATGCCTGATTGATCCGGCAATAAAAAAGCCCGGCTTCACACACGTGAACGCCGGGCTTTTCATATGCAACGCATATCCTCCCCTGTAGGAGCGAGCATGCTCCGGGCGGCGTTCCGACGATGATCCTGAGAGCGCCACGGGGTGTCAGGCTCCCCGCGTCATCGTTGACGACCATCGTCGGAACGCCGCCCGGAGCATGCTCGCTCCTACAGGGGGCGGTGTTGTCAGCTCTTGCTTTGCAGGCGCACTGCAAGCACATCGCAAGGCGCGCCGTGCAGCACGTCGTTGGCCGTGGAGCCCAGCAGCAGTGCCAGGCCATGGCGGCCGTGACTGCCGACCACGATCATGTCGCACCCTTGCTCCTTGGCCAGGTGGTGGATTTCCTGGCGTGGCTGGCCGTAGGTCAGGTGGCTGTATTCCCTGGAGAGCTCAGGGTATTTCACGATCAGGCGATCGAGGCGCTCCTTGGCCTGGTCGAACTGCTGTTGTTGCAGTTGTGACAGGTCCATTGGCACATCGCCACCAAAGGCCATGGCCATGGGCTCGACGATATGCACCAGGGACAATTTCGCCCCGTTGCTCACCGCCAGCTCGCGAGCACGGTGGATGACAGGGTCGCACTCTTCGGTCAGGTCTACAGCGACCAGAATGTGGTTGTAGGGCATGAGGTGCTCCTCCTGAGGGTTGCAATATTGGTAAGTATGGCTGGTTTCAAACGCAGTGTTTCCAAAGTGACTCAATGCGCTCATCAAGAATCGGGAGTACAGATATGACGGTCTGGATAGTGGTGTCAATCCTGCTGGTGGTGTTGAGCCCCTTGGCATGGCTGCGACCCTCGCGCCATCAGAGTGGTCGCATGGCCCTGCGCATGGAGGCGCGACGCATTGGCCTGGCCATGCAGCTGGCGCCTCAGGAATGGCCGCACTGGCTCGCCCAGGAACCGCCAAACCCTTGTGCGCAGTACCACCGACCACGGCGGGGCAATCAGCCGGCGTGCTGGAGTTACTGGCAAAAATCACCGGGTTTGTGGGTCAACCAATGGCAGGAACCCTGCGTGGATCGGGCACTGCTAAATCATTTCGAAAAATTGCCAGACAACGTCTACAAGGTCGAGGCTGACAAGCAGATGATCACGTTGTATTGGGGTGAGAAGGGTGAGGCGGCCGTTTTGCAAAATATCGATGCTACCCTCAAGGCGCTGGCCTAAACCCCGCAGACACCCCCATCCCCTGTAGGAGCTGCCGCAGGCTGCGATCTTTCGATTTTTTAAAAGCAAGATCAAAAGATCGCAGCCTGCGGCAGCTCCTACAAGGGCGCGCGTGGGTTTTTGCAGGCAATAAAAAGCCCGACAACGTCATCGGGCGGGTTGGCCAGGCAGGCCGGTAATTCGGTTTGGGCTGATCTTACGCTGGGCATTCGCCAAAAGCGTTCAGTTTTTTCCCCAGGTTTCGCCAGCGTAGCTTGTTAAACAAAGGCTGCAGTGAATTAGGGCGAATTTTCTAAAGATTGATTCTATGAATGATTGCTCATGCAACCTCGTGTTGCAGGCCTTCGTCCTACAGAAATGACCGCCAAGTCGCCTCTCAACCCACACTTTGGGCGATTGACAATTGTCGGAATTTCCGTGAAGGTGGCGTACCCAAATCAAACGGGCGTATGAAATGAGCGTTTGTACGACAAACAGCTCCTACAGAATCCCGACTATCGCGTTGGCGGGTGTGCCGGGTGGATAGGCGTAGCATCGACGAGTGACGTCCCTGCCAGCCATCCGCCTGCGTCCGGCGTGTACTGTTCAGCTTCCATATCGTGGAGATCAGTTGATGATTTACGAAGGTAAAGCCATCACGGTTAAGGCTCTTGAAAGTGGCATCGTCGAACTGAAGTTCGACCTCAAGGGTGAGTCCGTCAACAAGTTCAACCGTCTAACCCTGAACGAACTGCGTCAGGCCGTGGACGCCATCAAGGCAGATGCTTCGATCAAGGGTGTGATCGTCAGCAGTGGCAAGGACGTGTTCATCGTCGGCGCCGACATCACCGAATTCGTCGACAACTTCAAGCTGCCGGATGCAGAGCTTGTGGCTGGCAACCTCGAAGCCAACAAGATTTTCAGCGATTTCGAAGACCTCAACGTCCCGACTGTCGCCGCGATCAATGGCATCGCGTTGGGCGGTGGTCTGGAAATGTGCCTGGCAGCGGACTTTCGCGTCATGTCGACCAAGGCCAAGATCGGCCTGCCGGAAGTCAAGCTGGGCATCTACCCGGGCTTCGGCGGTACCGTGCGCCTGCCGCGCCTGATCGGTACCGATAACGCCATCGAGTGGATCGCCGCCGGCAAGGAAAACCGTCCTGAAGACGCGCTGAAAGTCGGTGCCGTCGATGCCGTGGTTGCCCCTGAAAAGCTCCAGGAAGCTGCGCTGGAAATGATCAAGCGCGCCATTTCCGGCGAGTTCGACTACAAGGCCAAGCGCCAGCCGAAGCTTGAAAAGCTCAAGCTGAACGCAATCGAACAAATGATGGCGTTCGAAACCGCCAAGGGTTTCGTGGCCGGTCAAGCGGGCCCGAACTACCCGGCCCCGGTCGAAGCGATCAAGACCATCCAGAAAGCCGCGAACTTCGGTCGTGACAAGGCCCTGGAAATCGAAGCCGCCGGTTTCGTCAAGCTGGCCAAGACCGCCGCTGCACAGAGCCTGATCGGCCTGTTCCTGAACGATCAGGAGCTGAAGAAAAAAGCCAAGGCCTACGACGAAATCGCCAAGGACGTGAAGCAGGCTGCCGTATTGGGCGCCGGCATCATGGGTGGCGGTATCGCCTATCAGTCGGCGTCCAAAGGCACGCCGATCCTGATGAAGGACATCAACGAGCACGGTATCGAGCAGGGGCTGGCCGAAGCCGCCAAACTGCTGGTTGGCCGCGTTGACAAGGGCCGCATGACCGCCGCGAAAATGGCTGAAGTGCTCAACGGCATTCGTCCGACCCTGTCCTACGGTGATTTCGGTCACGTGGACCTGGTGGTTGAAGCCGTCGTCGAGAACCCGAAGGTCAAGCAAGCCGTACTGGCCGAAGTCGAAGACAAGGTCAAGGAGGACACCATCCTCGCGTCCAACACCTCGACCATTTCCATCACCTTGCTGGCCAAGGCCCTCAAGCGTCCGGAAAACTTTGTCGGCATGCACTTCTTCAACCCGGTGCACATGATGCCGCTGGTGGAAGTGATCCGTGGTGAGAAGTCCAGCGAGCTGGCAGTGGCCACTACCGTTGCCTACGCCAAGAAAATGGGCAAGAACCCGATCGTGGTCAACGATTGCCCGGGCTTTTTGGTCAATCGCGTGCTGTTCCCTTACTTCGGCGGTTTCGCCAAGCTGGTCAGCGCCGGTGTGGACTTCGTCCGTATCGACAAGGTCATGGAAAAGTTCGGCTGGCCGATGGGCCCGGCGTACCTGATGGACGTGGTCGGCATCGACACCGGCCACCACGGTCGCGACGTGATGGCTGAGGGCTTCCCGGACCGCATGAAGGACGACACTCGCTCGGCCGTGGACGTGCTCTACGAAGCCAAGCGCCTGGGCCAGAAGAACGGCAAGGGCTTCTACGCCTACGAGACCGACAAGAAGGGCAAGCAAAAGAAAGTTGCCGACCCGTCGGTTCTGGAAGTGCTCAAGCCAATCGTCTTTGAACAGCGCGAAGTCACCGATGAAGACATCATCAACTGGATGATGATCCCACTGTGCCTGGAAACCGTGCGTTGCCTGGAAGACGGCATTGTCGAAACCGCCGCCGAAGCCGACATGGGCCTGGTCTACGGTATCGGTTTCCCTCCATTCCGTGGCGGTGCGCTGCGCTACATCGATTCGATCGGTGTGGCAGAGTTCGTTGCCCTGGCTGACCAGTACGCTGATTTGGGCGCGCTGTACCACCCGACCGCAAAACTGCGTGAAATGGCCAAGACCGGCCAGCGGTTCTTCGGTTAAGCGTCCCAACTTTTGAGCGAGAGTGAAATTTTATGAGCTTGAATCCAAGAGACGTCGTGATTGTCGACTTCGGTCGTACTCCGATGGGCCGCTCCAAGGGCGGCATGCACCGCAACACCCGTGCCGAAGACATGTCGGCGCACCTGATCAGCAAGCTGCTGGAACGCAACGTCAAGGTCGACCCTGCTGAAGTCGAAGACGTGATCTGGGGCTGTGTGAACCAGACCCTGGAGCAGGGCTGGAACATCGCGCGCATGGCGTCGCTGATGACCCAGATCCCGCACACCTCGGCCGGCCAGACCGTCAGCCGCCTGTGTGGCTCGTCGATGAGTGCCCTGCACACGGCTGCGCAAGCGATCATGACCGGCAACGGTGACGTTTTCGTGGTTGGCGGCGTCGAGCATATGGGTCACGTGAGCATGATGCACGGTGTCGATCCGAACCCGCACATGTCGCTGTACGCGGCAAAAGCTTCGGGCATGATGGGCCTGACCGCGGAAATGCTGGGCAAGATGCACGGCATCACTCGCGAACAGCAGGACGCTTTTGGCTTGCGCTCCCACCAACTCGCCCACAAGGCGACCGTGGAAGGCAAGTTCAAGGACGAAATCATCCCGATGCAGGGCTACGACGAGAACGGTTTCCTGAAAACCTTCGACTACGACGAAACCATTCGTCCGGAAACTACCCTGGAAAGCCTGGCGGCTCTCAAGCCTGCTTTCAATCCAAAGGGTGGCACCGTGACCGCTGGTACTTCGTCGCAGATCACCGACGGTGCCTCGTGCATGATCGTGATGTCGGCGCAGCGTGCGCAGGACCTGGGCATCCAGCCTCTGGCGGTAATCCGCTCGATGGCAGTGGCAGGTGTGGACCCGGCGATCATGGGCTATGGTCCAGTACCGGCCACGCACAAAGCATTGAAGCGTGCGGGTCTGAGTATCTCCGACATCGACTACTTCGAGCTCAACGAAGCTTTCGCCGCACAGGCCTTGCCAGTGTTGAAAGATCTGAAAGTGCTCGACAAGATGAACGAGAAGGTTAACCTGCACGGCGGCGCGATCGCCCTGGGTCACCCGTTCGGTTGCTCCGGTGCGCGGATTTCCGGCACTTTGCTGAACGTGATGAAGCAGAATGGCGGCAACCTTGGGGTAGCCACCATGTGCATTGGTCTCGGCCAAGGCATCTCCACCGTCTTCGAACGCGTTTAAGCGTTGCGTTGACGGAAGCCGGGGCCAAGTGCCCCGGTTTTTGTTTTTGCGGATTTTTTTATTTTTTATTTAAAGCTGATTTGAGTGAGGGCCGAAGCATGCCGATACAACCTGGGCTCTACCAACATTACAAAGGTCCGCAGTACCGTGTGTTCAGTGTCGCGCGGCATTCGGAAACCGAGGAAGAAGTGGTCTTCTACCAAGCCCTGTATGGCGATTACGGCTTTTGGGTACGCCCCTTGAGCATGTTCCTGGAGTCGGTCGAGGTTGACGGCGAACAGGTGCCGCGCTTTGCTTTGGTGCAAGCCGAGCCAAGCCTTTTTAACAAGCCATAAGCTGAGTGCGCGCAAAACCCTGCGCTTGACCTCACCTTGTAGCCACTATATATAGCGGTGCCGCGTCAGGCGCCAACCGCCTTTCACTTCTAGAATTCAGGAATTTTCTGATCCATGGGCAAATCGCTGGTCATTGTGGAATCCCCGGCTAAGGCCAAGACCATCAACAAGTATTTGGGCAACGAATACGTGGTGAAGTCGAGTATCGGCCATATCCGAGACCTGCCCACCAGCGGTTCGGCTAGCGCCAGCAAAGAGCCAGCCGCCAAGCGCGGCAAGGCTGCCGCGGGCGAAGCGCCGGCCTTGTCGCCGAAGGAAAAGGCGCGCAAGCAGCTGGTCGCGCGCATGGGTGTCGATCCCGATCACGGCTGGAAAGCCAAGTACGAGATCCTTCCGGGCAAGGAAAAGGTCATCGAAGAGCTGCGCCGGCTCGCCAAGGATGCTGACACCATCTATCTCGCAACCGACTTGGATCGTGAGGGGGAAGCCATTGCCTGGCACCTGCGCGAAGCCATTGGTGGTGACGACAGCCGCTACAAGCGCGTGGTGTTCAACGAAATCACCAAGAAGGCGATCCAGGAAGCCTTCTCCCAGCCAGGCGAGCTGGACATCGATCGGGTCAACGCCCAGCAGGCGCGTCGTTTCCTCGACCGCGTGGTGGGTTACATGGTGTCGCCGCTGTTGTGGGCCAAGATCGCCCGTGGCCTGTCCGCCGGTCGTGTGCAGTCGGTTGCCGTGAAGCTGGTGGTGGAGCGCGAGCGTGAAATCCGCGCGTTCATCCCGGAAGAGTACTGGGAAGTCCACGCCGACCTCGGCACCGCCAAGGGCGCGACCGTGCGTTTCGACGTGGCTCGGGAGAAGGGCGAAGCCTTCAAGCCGCTCAACGAAGCCCAGGCCATGGCGGCGCTGGAGAAGCTCAAGTCTTCCAGCTACAGCATCGTCAAGCGCGAAGACAAGCCGACCAGCAGCAAGCCGTCGGCCCCGTTCATCACGTCCACCTTGCAGCAGGCTGCGAGCAACCGCCTGGGCTTTGGCGTGAAGAAAACCATGATGATGGCCCAGCGTCTGTACGAAGCCGGCTACATCACCTACATGCGTACTGACTCCACCAATCTCTCGGCCGATGCCGTGGCGATGGCGCGTACTTATATTGAAAGCGAGTTCGGCAAGAAGTACCTGCCGGAAAACCCGAACGTCTACAGCAGCAAGGAAGGCGCACAAGAGGCTCACGAAGCGATTCGTCCGTCTGACGCCAACACTGAGCCAAGCAAGCTGTCGGGCATGGAGCGTGATGCAGAGCGCCTCTACGAGCTGATCTGGCGCCAGTTCCTCGCCTGCCAGATGCTGCCGGCGCAATACCTGTCGACCACGGTCACCGTCGGTGCCGGCGACTTCGAGCTGCGTGCCAAGGGCCGTATCCTCAAGTTCGACGGCTACACCCGCGTCATGCCGCAAATCGCCAAGCCGGGCGACGACGACGTGCTGCCGGACATGGCCCAGGGCGACGCGATGAAGCTGATCAAGCTTGATCCGACCCAGCACTTCACCAAGCCACCGGCGCGTTACTCGGAAGCCAGCCTGGTCAAGGAAATGGAAAAACGCGGCATCGGTCGTCCTTCGACTTACGCGGCGATCATTTCGACCATCCAGGACCGCGGCTACGTGGCGCTGCACAACCGTCGCTTCTATTCGGAAAAGATGGGCGACATCGTCACCGAGCGCCTGGCCGAAAGCTTCTCCAACCTGATGGACTACGGCTTCACCGCCGGCATGGAAGAGCACCTCGACGACGTGGCCCAGGGCGAACGCGACTGGAAAAACGTGCTCGATGAGTTCTACGGCGACTTCAAGAAGAAACTCGAGGTAGCCGAGAGTCCGGACGGTGGCATGCGCGCCAACCAGCCAGTGATGACGGATATTCCGTGCACCACTTGCGGGCGTCCGATGCAGATTCGTACCGCGTCGACCGGCGTGTTCCTCGGTTGCTCGGGCTACAGCCTGCCACCGAAAGAACGCTGCAAGGCGACCGTCAACCTGGTGCCGGGCGATGAAATCGCCGCGGACGACGAAGGTGAATCGGAATCGCTGGTGCTGCGTGGCAAGCACCGCTGCCCGATCTGCAGCACGGCAATGGATGCCTACCTGCTGGACGAGAAGCGCAAGTTGCACATCTGCGGTAACAACCCGGATTGCGATGGTTATGAAATCGAAGAGGGCACCTATCGCATCAAGGGCTATGAAGGTCCGAGCCTGGAATGCGACAAGTGCGGCAGCGAGATGCAGCTCAAGACCGGCCGTTTCGGCAAGTTCTTCGGTTGCACCAACCCGACCTGCAAGAACACCCGTAAACTGCTGAAAAGTGGTGATGCGGCGCCGCCGAAGATGGATCCGGTGAAAATGCCTGAGCTGAAATGCGAAAAGGTTAACGACACCTACATCCTGCGCGACGGTGCGTCGGGCCTGTTCCTGGCCGCCAGCCAGTTCCCGAAAAACCGCGAGACCCGCGCACCGCTGGTGCTCGAGATCGTGCCGCACAAGGATGAGATCGATCCGAAGTACCACTTCCTGTGCGAAGCGCCAAAGAAAGATCCGGATGGCCTGCCTGCCGTGATCCGTTACAGCCGCAAGACCAAGGAGCAATACGTACAGTCCGAAGTCGACGGTAAGCCGACTGGCTGGAAGGCGTTCTACGACGGTGGCAAGTGGAAGGTCGAGGACAAGCGGCCGGCTGCGAAGGCGTAAAAGTCGCCAAACCGAAAAAGCCGCATGAGAACCTTCGGGTTTTCATGCGGCTTTTTTGTGCCCGTTGTCTGCGGAGTTTCGGGTTGCCGGCGAAGGCGGCCCGCCAGCCGACCAATCCCTCGCGGACATACCCGATTTACTGTAGGAGCCCGGCTTGCCGGCGAAGGCGTCCTGACAGACGATCTATTGTTTGTTGACGCGTACATATCCATTCCTGCGGTAACGGCCACTTATGGTTTCGCTCTTACAGCGAGTCACTTGGAAGAGCCCCAAGTAACCAAGGGCTCTTGCCCCTGGCGTTCGGCCCCTCGCTAAGGCTCGGCATGCCCTCGCTCCGGTCCTGCTCCGTGGGCCCGCCGCGATGGGCCATCCTTGGCCCAACGCGGCTAAACCGGCATCCATGCCGGTTTACCCACTGCCCAGAACCTCCACTCGGCCTCTCGATGGGGCAAGAAAATCAAAAGCCAGATCAAGATCAACCGCGAAAGCGAGGCGGCCTTAAAGCCGACCTGATTGCAGGGCTGTCCGCGATCCCATTGTGGGAGCCAGCCTGCTGGCGATGGACTACCAGGCAATGCGTTCATCCAGACAGGGCGCGTTATCGTTGACCTCCATCGCCAGCAGGCTGGCTCCCACAAGGAATTAGGTGCAGCCGTAAAAGTCAGGTCGGCTTTAAGGCCGCCTCGCTTTTGTTTTTGATCTGGGTGCCCCGTTAACCACCATGGCCGAACGCAGGCATTGCGCAGTGGCTAAACCGGCAGGACGCCGGTTTAGCCGCGCTGGGCCATGGATGGCCCATCGCGGCGACCCACGGAGCAAAGCCGGAGAGAGGGCATGCCGAGCCCTAGCGAGGCACCAAGTGGTGGGGTAAAGCCTTTTGCTTACTTTTTGCTGGGCCGGCACTCCGGTGTTTGAAAAAGTGAGTCGCTGTAAGAGCGAAACCCTAGGTGGCCGTTACCGCAGGAATGGATATGTACTCAGACAACCATTTCCCACAAGCTTTGACGCGGGGTCGGCCGCCCTGATCGGGAGTGGTGCACTTTTTCTGCAAGGAGCGGTTTCATTCACAAGGATGGTGGCAATTTATTGAGTGGGAGTGTCATTCGGGATCAGACAATGCTTGCGGGAGAAGGAGTTGATCCACGACACTGTCTGACCTGCGTGAAGCAATTATTTCGTTGTGGAGGCTGCCGTCATGGCCCACGAACTCTATACCCGTACCAACCAGAAGATTTATTTCGCCGGCCTGTCGCTGGAAGCGCTCGCCAAGGCCGAACAGGGGCGGGCGATGAATGCCTTGGCGCTGATCCAGGCGGAGCGAGAATCGGCGTTGTTTCATCTCTACGGAGCCTTGTTGGGCTTGTGTCACGAAATCGCCGGTTTCTATCGTTTGCCCCAGGCTAATGCTTCCCGGGCCGAATCGTTGCTGACCCGCGAAGTGCTGGAAAGTATCGCCATTCCGGAAATGGCCGAGATGGTCGAGCTGGCCAACAACCCTGAAACCTGGCTGGCCAAGTTGCTGGCTGCCCATGCTGCGTTGTTCCAGCCGCCTCGAGCGCCGCGCAAGCCTAAAGGTGATGTGACGCAGCCGTTGATCGTGGCGGTAAATCTCGATGAAGAAGAGGCACCCCAGGAGCTGGGTCGCGAGGAGCTGGAGAACTGGCGGCAAAACCTGAAAAGCCTGGCCATCCGTTTTCGCGAAGGCTTGAACGAGTGCTGATCAACTAAACAGCGCAGCAGGCGACCCTTGGGATTGTTTGCTCGGCTGCCGAGTCATTTTTGCAAGGGTATCTGGTCAAGATCCCGAGCGAAGCTTGGCTGATGCCTATATAATGCTCGCCTTCCGTGGAGAACAGACCTTTATGCCAACGTCCTTTCTAGAAATTGTCGAGTTACCAGACGGCCGAATCGAACTGCGCAGGGCAGAGGACGAGGGTTCTCTGGTTACTTTGGATTTCTCCGAGGATGCCAAGGCGTTCCTGCAAGGCCAGCACGTGGAAGTCGCCAAGGCGATGTTGAGCGTCGGTGTGCAGATGGCGGGACGTATGGTTGAAGGTGAATTCGAGAAGGAAGAGGGGCCGCGGGTCCTTCATTGATCTCCGCCTGTCGGTTTTTCCGGCACTGCCTTCAATAGGCTTCTCTATCCTTGCAGAAGCCCCTCGCGTTCAGGGTGTGCCGTTAACCCAGTCGAATATTCAGGCTTTGAGCGTCCCCGGTCCGGGCGGCGCTGATCAGTTGTTGCCGTGAGATTTTGCTCAACGGGTTGAGCCAGCTGACCACTGTGTGGCTGCGACCAAGGCGAAGGGCTTCGCAAGTCAGTTGCTGGGCGCTTTGGGCGCCACGGGGTTGTAGCAGCAGGATGCGTTCGCGATTGAGTCCGGCATCCCTCAGCCAGGCCTGGGTCAGGCTGGCAGGCGGGGCGATCAGGGTCAGCCAGCGAGCATCCTGGTCCTGGCTGAGCTCGCGCAGGATTGGCGCCAGAAGGTTCAGGCAGTTCCCGGCTGCACCACGCAAAGACAGTTCACTGAACACTTCGGGTTCGGCGCTCCAGGGCGACTCCACTTCCTTCAGGATTGGCGCCATTGGCTGTGCCATGAATGCCTCGAACTGAAGCGGCAGTTGTGCTTGCTGTGATGTGTAGGGGAACTGCATAAAGCCTCCTTTAGCGGCGAATGACGCCGACGCTCAAGCCTTCGATCACCAGTTCCTGATCTTTCAGGTTCACTTCGATAGGGGCAAACTCGGGGTTTTCAGCCAGCAACCAGACTTTGCTACCGTCGCGCTTGAAGCGCTTGACGGTGACTTCGTCGCCGATTCGCGCAACCACGATCTGGCCGTTGCGGGCTTCGCGGGTGGTGTGGACGGCCAGCAGGTCGCCGTCGAAGATACCCACATCCTTCATGCTCATGCCGTGCACGCGCAGCAGGTAATCGGCGCGTGGGTGGAAGAACGCAGGGTTGATGTTGCAGGACTCTTCAACGTGTTGCTGGGCGAGGATCGGCGCGCCAGCCGCGACGCGGCCAATGATTGGCAGGCTGGAGTCGTCGGCCTTGGCCTCGAAACCGGGAATGCGAATACCGCGCGAAGCTCCCGGAGTCATCTCGATCGCGCCCTTGCGGGCCAGCGCCTTGAGGTGTTCTTCTGCCGCGTTAGGCGATTTGAAACCCAGTTCCTGAGCGATTTCCGCGCGGGTCGGCGGGTAGCCGTTGTCTTCCAGGCAGCGTTTGATAAAGGCCAGAATCTCGGCTTGGCGTGGCGTCAGCTTTAGCATATTGATCGCTCTGTCTTTTTATACAGTGACTGGGATTATATACAGTGGAACGGTCTTGGCAATGCCCCTTTTTTTGTGCGCCGCCAGACGGTCGCTCAACCGGCTGATGGAAGCTTTGCGGTTGTGTGGTTAAATGCATGACCGACCATTCCCGAAACGAACTGCCAGACTTGACAACGCACGGGCTGAAACGTATGTTTCAAACAAGTGTTTGTCAGGCGGAGTAGCCATGGCCCAGTCGGAAACCGTTGAACGCATTCTCGATGCTGCCGAGCAGTTGTTCGCGGAAAAAGGTTTCGCCGAAACCTCGTTGCGTTTGATCACCAGCAAAGCGGGTGTGAACCTGGCGGCGGTGAACTATCACTTCGGTTCCAAGAAGGCGCTGATCCAGGCCGTCTTCTCGCGCTTCCTGGGGCCATTCTGCATCAGCCTCGATAAAGAGTTGGAGCGGCGCCAGGCCAAGCCAGATAACAAGCCTTCGCTCGAGGAATTGCTGGAAATCCTCGTCGAGCAAGCCCTGGTGGTGCAGCCACGCAGCGGCAACGACCTGTCCATTTTCATGCGATTGCTCGGACTGGCCTTCAGCCAGAGCCAGGGGCATTTGCGCCGCTACCTGGAAGATATGTACGGCAAGGTGTTTCGCCGCTACATGTTGCTGGTCAACGAGGCTGCCCCGCGCATCCCGCCGATCGAACTGTTCTGGCGCGTGCACTTCATGCTGGGTGCGGCCGCGTTCAGTATGTCCGGTATCAAGGCCTTGCGCGCCATCGCCGAAACCGACTTCGGGGTCAATACCTCCATCGAGCAGGTCATGCGCCTGATGGTGCCGTTCCTGGCAGCCGGCATGCGTGCCGAATCCGGTGTCACCGACTCGGCCATGGCCACCGCGCAACTGCGTCCTCGTAGCAAATCGACACCGGTTGCCGCCAAGGTTTAGCCGCTCATGGGTGGGCGCGGCAGCTGACATCCGATAAGCTAGCCGCCCATGCCGACTCTCGTTTTGAACCCGTTCCCACCGATGATCGCCGACCTCCCGGGTGCAGCCCAGGGCGGCGTATCGTTGCGAGCCGGGTTTATCGTTATCAAGGAATTGTTATGACTGCTGGCCTGCAAGGCTCGTTGATGGTGGACGTCGCCGGTACCTGGCTGACGGCTGAAGATCGCCAATTATTGCGCCAGCCCGAAGTGGGCGGCCTGATCATTTTCGCCCGCAACATCGAACATCCGCGCCAGGTCCGCGAGTTGAGCGCGGCGATCCGCGCCATTCGTCCCGACCTCCTGCTGGCGGTGGATCAGGAGGGCGGGCGGGTCCAGCGCCTGCGCCAGGGCTTCGTGCGCCTGCCGGCGATGCGCGCCATTGCCGACAACCCGAACGCCGAATACCTGGCCGAACAGTGCGGCTGGATCATGGCCACCGAGGTGCTTGCCGTTGGCCTGGACCTGAGCTTCGCCCCGGTGCTGGATCTCGATCACCAGCGCAGCGCCGTGGTCGGGACCCGTTCGTTCGAAGCGGATCCGCAGCGTGCTGCGCTGCTGGCCGGTGCTTTCATTCGCGGCATGAACAGCGCGGGCATGGCCGCCACCGGCAAGCATTTCCCTGGCCACGGCTGGGCCGAGGCGGATTCCCACGTCGCGATCCCCAATGACGAGCGCAGCCTCGAGCAGATTCGTGCCCATGACCTGGTGCCTTTCGCCAAGTTGAGCAAACAGCTGGCCGCCGTCATGCCTGCCCACGTTATTTATCCACAGGTCGATGCCCAGCCGGCGGGCTTCTCGCGGCGCTGGCTGCAGGACATCCTGCGGGGCGAACTGCAGTTCGACGGGGTAATTTTCAGCGACGACCTGTCCATGGCCGGTGCCCACGTGGTGGGCGATGCCGCCAGCCGTATCGAAGCGGCGTTGACCGCCGGCTGCGACATGGGCCTGGTGTGCAACGACCGCGCAGCCGCCGAACTGGCCTTGAGTGCCGCCCAGCGTTTGCAGGTCAAGCCGTCGGCGCGCATTGCACGGATGCGCGGCCAGGCGCATGCGAGCACCGAATACCGCCAGGACCCGCGCTGGTTGGCGGCCGTCGGTGCGCTCAGGGATGCACAACTTATCGATTGAGAAGGGGGCGCCATGACGGTTTACGCGATTATCGGCGGCAGCGGCCTGACCCGGCTGGAAGGCCTGCAGATTCGCCAGTCATTGGCGCTGGACACTCCCTACGGCGCGCCGTCTGCAGAAGTGCAGATTGGCGAATATGCCGGCAGCGAAGTGCTGTTTCTCGCCCGTCATGGTCACCCGCACCGTTTTGCGCCGCACCGGGTGAATTATCGCGCCAATCTCTGGGCGCTGAAGCAGGCCGGTGCCGAGGCCATCCTGGCAGTCAACGCAGTGGGCGGCATCAACGGGGCGATGGGTACCGGGCATTTCTGCGTGCCGCATCAATTGATCGACTACACCAGTGGCCGCGAACACAGCTACTTTGCCGATGACCTGGAGCCGGTGACCCATATCGATTTCACCTACCCCTACAGCGAATCGCTACGCCAGCGCTTGATTGCAGCGCTGGTGGCCGAAGGCGCGGGTTTCAGCGATCGGGGCGTCTATGCCTGCATGCAGGGTCCGCGGCTGGAAACCGCCGCCGAGATCCTGCGCCTGGAGCGCGATGGTTGCGACATCGTTGGCATGACCGGGATGCCCGAAGCGGCCCTGGCCCGCGAGCTGCAGCTGGATTACGCCTGCCTGGCGCTGGTGGTGAATCCGGCAGCGGGCAAGTCGGCATCGGTGATCAGCATGACAGAGATCGAGCGAGCGTTAGGAGAGGGGATGGTCAGGGTGAGGTCTACGTTGGCGCGGGTGCTCCGGGCTGACTAGCCGATATACCGAGTCGCTCCCTTCGCGAGCAGGCTCGCTCCCACAGGTTCGGTGACATTCCTGTGGGAGCGAGCCTGCTCGCGAAAGCAATCTACCCGGCGCCGCAGTTTTCAGCGCTTCTCCAGCTTATCCGGCAACGGCGCAAACAGCGCCTCGATGTCATCGCTCTGCAACTTCCAGTCCCCGGCCTGCCGCCCATCCAGCACGCCCGCCGCCAGGTCGGATTTTTCCTTCTGCAGGTGCTGGATCTTCTCTTCCACCGTGCCGCGGGCGATCAGTTTGTAGACGAACACCGGCTTTTCCTGGCCGATGCGATAGGCGCGGTCGGTGGCCTGGTTTTCCGTTGCCGGGTTCCACCAGGGGTCGTAATGAATCACGGTATCGGCTTCCGTCAGGTTCAGGCCAACACCACCGGCCTTCAGGCTGATGAGAAAGATCTGACGCTTGCCGCTCTGGAATTCCTTCACCGGTGTGCGACGGTCGCGGGTCTGTCCGGTCAGTAGCGCGTAGGGCACGCCGCGCTTGTTCAGTTCTTCTTCGATCAATGCCAGCATTGAGGTGAACTGCGAGAACAATAGAATCTTGCGGCCTTCCTCGAACAGCTCTTCGAGCATTTCCATCAGGCTGTCGAGCTTGCCCGAGGTGCTGCCCCGCGCCGGAAGGGTGGCTTCATTGACCAGGCGCAGATCGCAACACACCTGGCGCAGCTTGAGCAGCGCCTCGAGGATGATGATCTGACTGCGCGCCACGCCCTTGCGGGTGATTTCGTCGCGGACTTTCTTGTCCATGGCCAGGCGCATGGTTTCGTACAGGTCGCGCTGGGTTTCGTTGAGTTCGACCCAGTGGATGATCTCGGTTTTCGGCGGCAACTCGGTTGCCACCTGTTCCTTGGTGCGACGCAGCAGGAAGGGTTTGATCCGGCTGTTGAGGTGTTGAAGCCTGACTTCGCTGGCGCGCTTTTCGATGGGTACCCGGTAATCACTGTTGAAGCTTTTGACGTCGCCGAGCCAGCCCGGCAGCAGGAAGTGAAACAGTGACCACAGTTCGCCCAGGTGGTTTTCCAGTGGCGTGCCGCTCAGGCACAGGCGCTGGCGGGCATTGAGCTCACGGGCAGCCTGGGCGGCCTTGCTGTTGGGGTTCTTGATGTATTGCGCTTCGTCCAGTACCAGCACGTGCAAGGGCTGCGCCGCCAGGCGTTCCACGTCTTTGGGCAGCAAGGCATAGGTGGTCAGGATCAGGTCGTAATCGGCGAGGTTGTCGAAATGTTTTTTGCGACTGGCGCCGTACAGTGCCAGTACCTTGAGTTGCGGAGTGAAGTGCGCCGCTTCGTCGAGCCAGTTGGGAATCAGGCTGGTGGGCATCACCACCATGCAGGGGCGATCGAGGCGACCGGCGTTTTTCTCGCTGAGGATGTGCGCCAGGGTCTGCAGGGTTTTGCCCAGGCCCATGTCGTCCGCGAGGATGCCGCCGACTTCCAGTTGGCGTAACGACTGCATCCAGCTCAGGCCCTCGAGCTGATAGGGGCGCAGTGTCGCGTTCAGGCCGTCCGGCGCCGAGGCGGTGTAGTCCTTGATGTCGCGCAGGCGTTGGGCAAAGCTGCGGATCTGCTCGCCACCTTCCCAGAGCAGTGGCAGGTCTTCCAGCGAGTTGAGACGCGTGGCGTCGGCCTTGCTCAGGCGCAGCGTGGTTTCGCCAGGTTCTTGAAGGTAGAACTCTCCAAGCGTCGCCAATACCGGTTTCAGGCGGCCGAAGGGCAGGGCGACTTGCAGCGGGCCGTGCTCGGCGTTCGGCCGGCTGGGTATGTTGACCAGGATCAGCTCGTCGTCGCGCCGGCGAGCGAGGCGTTCCGGATTGAGCAGTTCGGTGTGGGAACGCATCAGGTTCAACAGGATCGGCAACAGGCTCAACCGCTCGCCATTGACGATGATCCCCAGCTCCAGGTCGAACCAGTCGCGCTCCGGAACCTGTTCGACCGTGGCGTACCAGTCGTCCACGGCCGTCAGGTCGAAGCCGAAGTCTTCGTTGATCTGCAGCTCCCAACCCTGGGTGCGCAACTTTGGCAGTTCATTGAGGGTGAAGGTCAGCCAGGCGCTGTCGTTGACCATCTCGAACAGTTCGCCAGCGCTTTCCGGCAGGGCCTTGCTTTGCCGGGTGGCGATCTTGAAACCGAGGATTCGCAGCTGCTCCCGGTAGGACTGTTCGACGTCCGGGTGGCGTTTTATCCGCAGTGTCTGGGTCTCCTGGCGAATCAGGATGTCGGCATTCTTCTGGCCTGAAACGTACTCGTCCAGGTAACCGAAAGACAACGCCGCGCGATGCTGGATGTAACGCTGCATCCGCCCGTTGCGCGGTTCGAAGGCGCTGAACTCAATGCTCGCCAGCCACAGGCGCGGTACCGGTTGCACGTTGTCCACCAGCACTTGCGGTGGTGCCTTGGGGCTGCGGTTTTCCAGCACCGCCTGGAGTTTTTCCAGGAGTTCGGCGTCTTTGGCGGCGGCGGGGTAGTCGAGGGTTTCCTGGATTTGCAGGAGCACCGCCGCGCAATGTTTGCAGTTGCTGTGCACCGGGCAGGAGCAGGTGGCATCGACCATCAGCAAGGTGCCTTTGGCCGATTCGCGCAGGCGAATGGTCTGACGGTAAACGTTACCGCCTGAGCCTTCGCACGCCGCGATGATCGTCGCGTCGCCGACTTCGACGATCCTGACGCGATTCTCCAGGGCATACCGGCGACCGCGCTCCAGGCTCTGTTCCTTGAATCGGCTGACCCAGGAAGGTGCCAGGGGTTTGCTCAGGGTCGCGGACATGGGGGGCTCGATCAGTCCGGGACGACTTCAGGGGCTTCCCGGGGAGCGGGCGCCGTCAATGAGGTGATCTTGATCAGCAGGCCCAGGTGGCCGTTGTCGAGGAAGTTGAGCTGGCCGTTCTTGGTATGGCTTTCCTGTTTCAGGCGTTCGCTGGCGGTGACCAGGCCGTCTTCGTTGAACTGGTTGACCCAGAAATCGGCATCTACATCGGTGAAGCGTCCCAGCGTCAGGTTCAGGGTGCCTTCGATCGGGTACTGGCCGTACTGTTCCTTGCCGTCGCTGACCGCCACCTTGACCGGTGTCTCGCCGAGCGTCTGCTGCCACGCCTTGTGCAGCAGCACGCTGTATTCATTGCTGGCGGTGAGTTTTTCCACTTCGTTGTTGAGGCTCGGCGTGCGCAGGCTGTCAGGGCTGACGGTTTGCGCGCCTGCGGCCCAGTCTTCCGGAGCGGCACGGCTGATAATCGCCGGCACGGCATTCTGCCGCACCAGAATCATTTCAATCTGATACAGGTCATCGGCAAACACCGAAGGGGCGACCAGGGTTATCAACAAGGTCAGTGAGCGAAACAGGCGCATGCGGCGTCCTTCAAGCAGTTTTCGGGATAAGACGCTCAAACAGCGCCTCTACAGTATTAAAGCGTTCTTCCGGGCGCTCCATCGGGACCTGGAATTTAAACATCGTCGCGCCTTCGAATTTGTAGCGCTTGGGCTGGCTCTGGATCAACTTGATCAGGGTCAGGGGGTCGACCGGGGTTTGTGTCGCGAATTCGATTCGACCACCCTGCGGGCCGCCGTCGACTTTCTTGATGCCCAGCAATTCGGCCTGCAATTTCAGTGCGGTGATGCGCATCAGGTTCTTGGTCGGCTCGGGCAACAGGCCGAAACGGTCGATCATCTCGACCTGCAGGTCCTTGAGGCCGTCCTCGTCGGTGGCCGAAGCGATGCGCTTGTAGAGAATCAGGCGGGCATGGACGTCCGGCAGATAGTCTTCGGGAATCAACGCCGGTACGCGCAGGTTGACTTCCGGACCACCGCCCAGCGGTTGATCGAGGTTGGGCTGTTCGCCCTTGCGGATCGACTTCACCGCGCGCTCGAGCATTTCCATGTACAGCGTGAAACCGACCGCCTGGATCTGCCCGCTCTGGCCGTCGCCAAGCAATTCGCCGGCGCCGCGGATTTCCAGGTCGTTGGTGGCGAGCACAAAGCCCGCGCCGAGGTCCTGGGTGTTGGCGATCGCTTCCAGGCGCTTTTCCGCGTCCGCGGTGATCTGCTGGCGCGGCGGCGTCAGCAGGTAGGCGTAGGCCTGGTGGTGACTGCGACCGACCCGGCCGCGCAACTGGTGCAACTGCGCCAGGCCGAACTTGTCAGCGCGCTCGATGATGATGGTGTTGGCGCTCGGCACGTCGATGCCGGTCTCGATGATGGTAGAGGCGATCAGCACGTTGAAGCGCTTGTGGTAGAAGTCGCTCATCACCTGTTCGAGTTCGCGCTCGCGCATCTGCCCGTGGCCGATGCCGATCCGCGCTTCCGGTACCAGTTCGGCGAGGTCGGCGGCGCATTTCTCGATGGTCTTGACGTCGTTGTGCAGGTAGTACACCTGGCCGCCGCGCAGCAGCTCGCGGAGCAGGGCTTCCTTGACCGTGCTCTTGTTCTGCTCCATGACGAAAGTCCGTACGGACAGGCGGCGGGCCGGCGGCGTGGCAATGATCGACAGGTCACGCATGCCCGACACCGCCATGTTCAGCGTGCGCGGAATCGGCGTGGCGGTCAGGGTGAGGATGTCGACTTCGCTGCGCAGTGCCTTGAGCTGTTCTTTCTGGCGGACACCGAAGCGGTGTTCTTCGTCGATGATCACCAGGCCCAGGTTTTTGATTTTCACATCGTCGGACAGCAGCTTGTGCGTGCCGATGACAATGTCGATCTTGCCTTCGGCCAGGTCGGCGATCGCCGCGTTCACCTCTTTAGCCGACTTGAAGCGGCTCATCACTTCCACGCTCACCGGCCAGTCGGCGAAGCGGTCGCGGAAGCTGTTGTAGTGCTGCTGGGCGAGCAGGGTGGTCGGTACCAGGATCGCCACCTGGCGACCGCCGTGCACCGCAATGAACGCTGCGCGCATGGCCACTTCGGTCTTGCCGAAGCCGACGTCGCCACACACCAGGCGATCCATCGGCTTGGGCGCGAGCATGTCTTCGCGCACCGCTTCGATGGTGGTTTGCTGGTCTGGCGTTTCTTCGAACGGGAAGCCGGCGCTGAAGGTGGCGTAATCGGCTTTCGGGTCGGCGAAGGCATACCCTTCACGAGCGGCGCGGCGTGCGTAGATATCGAGCAATTCAGCCGCGACGTCGCGCACCTGTTCGGCGGCCTTGCGCTTGGCTTTTTGCCAGGTCTCGGAACCCAGGCGATGCAATGGGGCGAGGGCGTCGTCGCTGCCGGTGTAGCGGGCGATCAGGTGCAGGTTGGCCACCGGCACATAAAGCTTGGCGTTTTCCGCGTATTCAAGGGTGAGGAATTCGGCGGCCTGGTTGTCGATTTCCAGGATCGTCAGCCCCAGGTAGCGGCCGACACCGTGATCGATGTGCACCACCGGCGCGCCTTCGCGCAGCTCGGTGAGGTTCTTGATGACCGCGTCGTTGTTGGCGTCGGCGCGCTTCTCACGGCGTCGGCGCTGCATCACGCGCTGGCCGAACAACGGGCTTTCGGCGACCAGCGCCAGGGCCGGATCATCCAGCAGCAGGCCTTCGTCCAGCGGCGCGATGGTGATCGCCAGGCGCTCCTTGCTGGCGACAAAGTCCGGCCAGCTGTCGACGGTCTTCGGTCGCAGCTTCAGGCGTTCCAGCAGTTCGAGCAGCACTTCGCGACGGCCCGCGGATTCGGCAGTGAACAGCACGCGCCCAGGGAACTCGTCGAGGAAACCCGAGAGCGCCGCCAGCGGCTGGGTGGCCTTGGCTTCGATGGCCAGGTTCGGCAATTCCCTCGCGGGGAAGCGCTCGCGGCCAGCGCCGGACTCCACATCCTGTTGGCTGGCGACCACTCGCGGCCAGTTTTTCAGGCGGGCGAAGCAGTCTTCTACTGGCAGGAACAACTCGGCAGGCGGTAATAAAGGACGCGAAGGATCGACGCGCCGCTCTTCATAACGATTGCGCACGTCGTTCCAGAAATTTTCCGCGGCCTGCTCGATGCCTGGCAACGAGAACACTTGCGTGTCCTGAGGCAGGTAATCGAACAGCGTCGAGGTTTCTTCGAAGAACAGCGGCAGGTAGTACTCGATGCCGGCGGGGGTAATCCCGCTGTTCAGGTCCTGGAAGATCGGGCAGCGCCGGAAGTCGACATCGAAGCGCTCGCGAAACCGTGCCTTGAAGCGGGTGACGGCTTCTTTCTCCAGCGGGAATTCCTTGGCCGGCAGCAGCTTGACCGAATCGACCTTGTCGATGGAGCGCTGGTTTTCCGGGTCGAAGGTGCGCAGGGTTTCGATTTCGTCGTCGAACAGGTCGATCCGATAAGGCAGCTTGCTGCCCATCGGGAACAGGTCGATCAAGGAGCCGCGCACGGTGAATTCGCCATGTTCGTACACGGTATCGACGTAGCGATAGCCTGTGGCCTCGAGGCGGGTGCGCATTTGCTCGACGTCTAGCTTCTGGCCGACGTCCAGGACCAGGCTGCTGCCGAGCAAAAATTTGGTCGGCGCCAGGCGGTGCAGCGCAGTGGTGATCGGCACCACCAGCACGCCATGACTCAGTTCCGGCAATCGATAAAGCGCCGAAATGCGCTGGGAAATGATGTCCTGGTGCGGCGAGAACAGGTCGTAGGGCAGGGTTTCCCAGTCGGGGAAATGCAGCACGGGCAAATCCGGGGCGAAGAAACCCAGCTCCTGTTCCAGTCGTTCGGCACTTTGGCTGTCGGCTGTGAGCAGCAGGGTAAAGCGCTTGGCAGCGCTGGCGGCCTCGGCGATGGCCAGGCTCAGGGCGGCACCGGGCAGGTTGCCCCAGTGCTGTTTACCTGCCGCGGCAGGGAGAAGCGGTAGACGCAGAACGGGCACGGAAGGTTGAGCTCCAAGCGTTGCGACAAAGTCGGTAATTGTAGCGGTCCCGGGTGCCGGCTGTCAGTCGCAGATGTGTCTATTACGCGGGTAAGGAAAAATGTAGTGGTAAAGACAAAATCGCGGTGTTTTTTACCGGAAATTAGCGATTATGTAGTGGCAAAACCAACCGGTGTTACGGATGGTTACGGATAAGGTTGCGCTGTCCCCAAAAAATTGACGAAGCTGGAGGCCCCGGTTTCATTGGGTTTCAGCGGTGCGCGATTTTTTTGAAAGGGATTTTGTTACTGGCGGTGCGACAAGCGCGCATTGCTACACGAGGCGCGCGGCGGCATAATGTAGCCCCTTTTTTCTGCCCCTACATGTGGAAGGTTCCCGTGACTCAGAAGCCCGACCAGTGTCTTGGTGAATGGATCGACCGTGAAGCACTCGCAGAAGCGATGATTCCGCTTATCGGTCAGCTTTACCGCAATAACAATGTGGTGAGCTCGATCTATGGCCGCAGCCTGATCAATCGTTCAGTCATTGCGATTCTCAAAGCTCACCGCTTTGCTCGTCACCGTCAAACCGACGATACCGAGCTGTCCGTCCACGAAACATTCCCGCTGCTCAAGGCGATGAGCGAGCTCAAGCTCGGTGCCGCTTCGGTAGACCTGGGCAAGCTGGCAGCCAAGTTCAAGGCTGAAGGCAATGGCCGTACTGCCGAGCAGTTCGTGCGTGAAGAACTGGCCGACGTGGTTGGCCAGCAGAACGCTTCCGCCCGCAAAGGCACCGACGTTGTCCTGTACGGCTTCGGTCGTATCGGCCGTCTGCTGGCGCGCATCCTGATCGAAAAAACCGGTGGCGGCGACGGCCTGCGCCTGCGCGCCATCGTCGTGCGCAAGGGCGCCGAGAACGACCTGGTCAAGCGTGCCAGCCTGCTGCGTCGCGACTCGGTTCATGGCCCGTTCGATGGCACCATTACCATCGATGAAGCCAACAACACCATCACCGCCAACGGCAACCTGATCCAGGTTATCTACGCCAAGAGCCCGACCGAAGTCGACTACACCCAGTACGGCATCGAGAACGCACTGATCGTCGACAACACCGGTGTATGGCGTGACGCCGACGGCCTGGGCCAGCACCTGGCCTGCCCGGGCGCTGGCCGCGTGATCCTCACCGCACCTGGCAAGGGCGCGCTGAAGAACATCGTGCACGGCATCAACCATGGCGACATCAGCCCTGACGACAAGATCATCTCGGCCGCTTCCTGCACCACCAACGCCATCGTGCCGGTGCTGAAGGCTGTGAATGACAAGTTCGGCATCGTCAACGGCCACGTCGAAACCGTTCACTCGTTCACCAACGACCAGAACCTGATCGACAACTTCCACAAGGGCAGCCGTCGTGGCCGCGCCGCGCCGCTGAACATGGTAATCACCGAGACCGGTGCCGCCACCGCAGCCGCCAAGGCACTGCCAGTGCTCAAGGGCAAGCTGACCGGCAACGCGATTCGCGTTCCTACGCCAAACGTGTCGATGGCCATCCTGAACCTGAACCTGGAAAAGGCCACCACCCGCGAAGAGATCAACGAGTACCTGCGCCAGATGGCCATGCACTCGGACCTGCACAAGCAGATCGACTACGTCAATTCGCAGGAAGTGGTTTCCACCGACTTCGTTGGCTCGCGCCACGCAGGCGTCGTGGACGCTGAAGCGACCATCACCCAGGATAACCGCGTTGTACTGTACGTTTGGTACGACAACGAATTCGGTTACAGCTGCCAGGTGGTTCGCGTGATGGAAGACATGGCCGGTGTAAACCCGCCAGCTTTCCCGCGCTAAGCTCCTTTAGCTGCACGTGAAAACGCCCCGACCTTGGTCGGGGCGTTTTTGTTTGTGCGTGAAGACTTTTTCTTACGGAATAAATGCTCTTTAGAAAGACTCTTGTAGGAAAAGGATTGTTTCTTTCGGCGAAACTTCTGAATCGTCTTTTTGACCCTGCCGTGAGGCTCGCAACGCTGTTAGCGTCCGCTGCATTATTTCTGAACACCCTTCCAATGATAAGGAGTTTGAAATGAATGCACCCTTGCAGCCTTCGTATACCAACGACGTTTCCCCAGAGTACCTCCGCAGCCTGGACACCCCGCACTTCACTGAGCAGCAAATTGAGCAATTCCATGAGCAAGCCCAAGTGGCTGTTCGTCATCAGCAGACGTACATCGACACTCATCCCGCCATCGCCATCTTCCGGTGCGCCGCCGAGGGCAGCCAGACTCGTAAAGGTGGGGTGATTCAGCAAGGGACAGGGCCGCTGGCCTTCAAGTTGGAAAGTGGGTTGTCGGTGCGCGTAGCGCTCAAAGGCGACTACGTCAGGTATGCCGATGGCAGTACGGCGCAGATCATCACAGGTGCCGGGCAAGCCAACAATGATGTGGCGCTGGTCGGCAGCGTGCTCAGCAATGGCGACGAGATCATCAATACGCCACAGGGCGGCTACGTATTTATTGCGCGCGAAGGTGTCTCGATGGTCGAAGATTTCCTGCCAGCTATCGCGCACTGAACGATCAAGTCTGGCGCTGCCCACGGCCGTCTCAGTGCGGCGTTGCTTGAATGCTGACGCAGCTGACGGTAGCAACCCCTCGTCGTAAACCTTCTGGACTCTACCGGAAGTCATGGAGAAGAAGTTCAATGAGAGAAGGACATTTCATCGGTTTGAATGACCGAACCACCTGTGGCGGCACAGTTCTCGATGGTGACACCCGGATCATGATGTATGGCGTTGCCCACGCCTGCGATGGTGATCGAGTCACCTGTGGAAAGGACAGAAAGACCTATCGGATCGTCGGTGGCATCTCGTACATGACCAGTCATGGAAGGCCCATGGCTGGCACCTTGGATAGCTACAGTAACTGCCCTTGTAGAGCCGGTCTGATCCCCTCGGTGCTCACGGCAACTTACACGAAAGCGGATGCTGCACCGCCGGTGTCCAGAAAATCGGCTGAGCCGACCGCCCCCGTCGCTAGCACTCAGCCGGCAGTGCCACGTCAATCCGGATTCGCCCCTTCAAGTCATCCGGCTCCAGCCGCATTCAACAAAGCAGACCTACCGGAACCCGGATTCTACGTTGTCCCCAACAGCATGACCCGCGAACAACTGGAAGCCACGCTTTTCCCCTCGCGCCAACACGCGACCATGAGCAAGTTCCAGGCGCTCAACCCTGATCGAAGCGACCTCAAAGCCGGTTCAATGATCGTGCTGAGCGATCCGAGCAACACTTCCTGTACCTACCAGGAAGCCCAACTCATGCAAACCGCTCAACAGGTCAAGGCAGCCCTCGATCCCCTGACGCCAGCAGAAGCGGAATTCATGTTTCGCCACGGCGCCGAAATCGCCAGTTTTACCGGCGAGACTTCGACCTGGCTCGGTGTCAGTTCGGCGGTGATGGAAAAACACCTTTCCCGACTGCGTGACACCCTTCAAGCGATGGAACGTCTGCATCAAGCAACCTATCGCCAACACGGCCATCTTAAATCACCGCAATTCTTCGCCGAGCGCCAGCGCCTGCTCGCCCAGCTGGAAGCCCATCTACTGAATTCCACGCGCCTTCGTGGGGTGACCACATTGGGTGATCATCCCAAATTGAAGACTGCCCTCGGCATTTCCAGTCGTAGCCTGGTGCACCACTGGGACAAGGCCGGGGCGCCTGGGCAGATACCGGGTTATGCGACTCATGTGAATGCGGTCAGTCGGGCTGCCAAGTACATGAGCACTGGTGGATACATCGGTATAGGAATTGGCGGGGTTTCTTCATTGTTGGCCATACAGGCGGTTTGTGTCGGGGATTCTGGCGCTGCTTGCGAGAAGGTTAAGTTTACTGAAGGGGGGAAATTTCTAGGGTCCACCGGTGGCGGCATTCTGGGCGCACGGCTAGGCCTGGTTGCCAGTGGTCCAATCTGCCTGGCACTTGGAGTCACTGCAGGTATTGGAGGGGTTGTCTGCGTCGCTACGCTTATAGGTGTTGGGGCTTGGGTGGGTACGACCGATGGAGGTGAAAGGGGAGAGGTCATCGGTGAGACACTGTATGAGGCTATGCAGCCATGAACAGCAGTTGGCCTGTCTGGGCGGTTCTGATTTTCAATGGCGGGCCAATACTGCTGGGATTTGTGAGTTTCGCGTACGCCCTATACCTGGGACGTCACCTGGATGCCATGATGGAGGCTTTGAAGAACAGTCGTTGTATCTATATTTGGGGGCCAGGTCTGCGGAAACAGGGTTGGTTTGGGTGCTTTCTCTTAGTGACCAAAATTACCGGAGTGGTAATGATGCCAAAAACGTCAATCCGCCTCGGTGAACTGGACCCTGTCGATATTGAAAACTTTCCTCCATATCTAAAACGACTTCTGCAAGTTGATGCGGTGATACTGGTTGGTGGTGCAATTTGGCTGGTGGTTGCATGCTTACTGGTAAAAATATAAGGAGCTTGGTGGATATTCCAGTCTCTACAGGTATAGGTGGTGTCGTTTGTGTCGCAGCAATAGTTGGGGTTGGCGCGTTGGGGGGGGACGATTGCTGGCGGTAAGGTAGGAGAATGCGTAGGCGAGAAGTTTTTTGAATCTATACAGCCATGACCAGTATTGATACCTGGTCTCCCTGGGTTGCAATCATTGTTGTTGGTGGCCCAATCCTACTGAGTTACGTGAGCTTCTTTTACAGTCTGTACTTGAGTCGCTGTCACTTGGAGCGCCTTGTTGAGGCCTTGAGCGGTAGTCGCGATATCGTTATTAGCGCTGCAGGATTGATGCAAGGCGGATGGCTGAGTCGGATGATGTTAGTTGCAAAGATTACCTTTGTGGTGATGTGGCCCGGGCCGAGACTTCGTGCAGGGGATCTTGATCCTGATGATTTCCGTAACTTCCCTTTGAGCTTGAAGCGACTGCTAAAAGCGAAGGCCATTCTGATGTGCGTCATTGTGGTTTGGGGAGCGATTGCGTTCGCACTAGTGGAGCTTAGGTAATTTAATGCTTGGCCATCCCATGCTGGAATCGGCCCAGGTAAATTTCAGTAAAAATCTGGCGTGTCCCAGGGGAGATCTGTTCGCCAAGCCAATAAGCGCAGAAATGTGAACGGCACCATAAGGTGCCGTTTTCATTTGTACTTGATTCCCTTAAACGCACCAACGCCTGAATACAGGTTGTTCTACAAGCCGATCACGGGTGACTTATATCGTTTTAATCTCTCCACTAAAAATTTAAGAATTATCTAGAAATCGATACAAAGTTCATTTCGCAATAAAAAATAAAAATCACTAGTAAAAATAACAGCTTGGCAATCAACTCAGCTGAAACGGCTTATGTGGATCCAATCATCGGGCCGCTACATATTTGACGCCATTTAATTGCTCCATTCATTTACTTGACACCCCAAGGCACTGAATCTAGTGTCGCCAATGACACCGCCCGCTCTGCCTCGGGCAACACGAAAGTCACGCTCCACAGCAACTCTCCAAAAAGACGGGAATCCCATTCCCGCTCACCTCACAATAAAAATCATATCAATCAGCGTCGGCTTAATTGCCGTGCAAAGATCCCTTACGTTTTGCTCACCCTGCCAAAAGTGTTTTCGCAGTCAGGCCTGCTATTGCCTGGCTGTTATGCGGTTGGTCTATCGGGAGAGTTGAACATGGCGCAAGAACGCTCGAAGTTGTTATCGCTGTTACCGCGCCTGGTGGGATTGGGGGTGCTGGGGTTTATCGTCTGGCTGTTGCTATCGACCTTGCTCATGCCATTGGTATCAGCCTCTGCCACCCGGGCGATTTTGAATGCGCCGGTGATTCTGTTGACCACGCCGATCGATGGCGTGGTGAGTTCCCTGGCGGTCAAGCCCGGGGTGACGTTTAGCCAGGGCCAGAAGATTGCCGTGGTGGAAAACCCGCGGGCGAACCAGGAAACCTTGCTGACCCTGCAAACCCGGCGCCTGACCCTGGAGCAACAGCTGTCGTCTTCGGCCAGCCAGGCCGAGCACGATCAGCGTTATTACGAGGAGCTGGAGAAAACCAGCCAGCGTTACCAGGCCGCGTTTCACACCCGCCAGCTTTACACGCAAAAAGCCTTGAAAGCCGAGAACAGTGCCGCCAGCGCGCGGTTGATCGATGCCCAGGAAACGGTCGAGCGCAATCTCGAGTTGTTCGTCCAAGGGGCGGTCAGTGGTGCGGTGGTGGCTTCGTCGAAAGCGCAGCTGGCTTCGTTGCAAGGCGCGGCCGAGTCGGTCCGTTCGCAGTTGCGGATCACCGATGGTGACGTCAGTGCCGCCAATAAACAGGTGTACCTCGATCCCGATCAACTGCGCATGTTCGATCTCAGCGCGCAAATGACCACGCTGAAACTCAGCCTGGAGAATCAGGCGCGCAACCGGGTGACCTATCAACAGGAACTCGACAATCTCAACCAACTGATCGAAACCGAGCAGAACCGCGTCCGGATGATGGCCGGCTACGACGTCGTGGCGTATTCGCCCGGTACTGTCCAGGAACTGCTGGCGCCCCAAGGCACGCTGGTGCAGGCCGGTTCGACCTTGCTGCGGGCCACCGATTGCGCGCAGAGCTATGTGATCGCGGTGTTCCCCGAGCGCATGGCCAGCAAGATCGACCGCGACAGCGTGCTCACCGTGAAAATTCGCGGCCTCGACCAGCCCCTCAAGGCCAGTGTGGTGCAGTTGTTGTCCAGCGCCTCGGATATCCGCGCCAATACCTACAGCGTGCCGTTTCCCTATGCCGAGCAAAATTCCGTGTACGTGGTCGGCACCTTTGCCGCTGACCTCACGGACAGCCAGCGCGCCATGACCTGCAACCCGGGGTTGTGGGCCAGTGCCGAGGTGTCGCGGCCATGAGCATTGTATTGCGAGCGATGGTGGGGCTGATGTTGATGATCGGCACGGCAAGCGGATGGGCTGCACAAGCCCAACCGCAACTGGCGGCAATGACCTGTGCGGCGCTGGATCAGGCCGTGACATCGCAGCCGGCGGGGCCGGTGCTTGTAGCCAGTTATCCGCCGCTGGATGGCCAGCCTGCGCCGATCCTGGCGTTGCGCGGCGTGGCGTTCACCTACGACAACGCACTGGCGAGCATTGCCTTGTTTGCCTGCGGCAAGGCCGGGTCGGCGCGGCGGATCGCCGATGCATTGGCGTTCGCCACAGGCCATGACCCGGAGTACCGGGACGGACGCCTGCGCAACGCCTACGCCGCCGGCCCGGTGGCGGCGCCGTCGATGAAGTTGCCGGGCTATTGGAGTGTCGAGCGCAATGCCTGGAACCAGGACGCCTATCAAGTCAGCAGCGCCACCGGCAATCAAGCCTGGGCGGCATTGGCGCTGCTGGAAGCATTTCGCCAGAGCGGTGAGGCGTCCTACCTGGAAGCCGCGCGAAAAGCCCTGCACTGGTCGCAGCAAAACACCTACGACGGGCAAGCGCCCGCCGGATTCAGTGGTGGCTATTACGGGTACTTTGACAAGCAGGTCCAGCAGAACTGGAAATCCACCGAGCACAATGTCGACCTCGCGGCGGCGTGGTCGGCACTCGACGCGGTGGCCCCAAATCAGGAGGCGGCAAAGCAAGCGCAAATTGCCCGGCAGTTTGTCTCCAGCCAATGGGACGCAGGGGAAGGGCGTTTCCTGATCGGCACGGGCGCGGACGGCCAGACCTCGGACCGCGTGCGCTCGGGGCTGGATGCGCAGATCTGGCCGTTGATCGCCCTGCATGAGCCACCCAAGGACTGGCGGCGCGTTTTCGCCTTCATCGACCGCGCTCACCGTGCCGGCGAAGGTTACGGTTTCAACCGCGACCCCGATGGCCTGTGGACCGAGGGCACCGCCCAGGCCGCCGCCGTGGCGCGCTTGAGCGGGCTCAGTGACAAGGCGCAACCGTTGTGGCGCGTGCTGCTGGCCCAGCAGGCCGGCAACGGCTGGCTGTTCGCAACACCGGCAGAACGCATCAGTACCGGGCTGGCCATAGGCCCGGACTCGGTCAGCAACGATTTTTTCTACTACCACCTGCCTCACCTGGGCGCTACAGCGTGGGCGGCGATTGCCGCCACCGGCGTCAATCCCTTTACCGGTTTGCGAGAGGCTGACTGACATGCAGGCACTGGACTCGCTGCAACTGCTGCAAATCAATTTCTGGACGCTGGCAGCGGTGATTCTGTTCACCTGCCTGACCCACCGTGATCAATGGGCCGCGCGGGTCGGTTTCGGTGCCATCACCGCCTTCCTGCTGATCAATTATGCGGCCTGGCGGATTCGCGACACCTTGCCCGATGGGCATTCCGGATTCGCTACGGTGTGGGCTTACACCTTCCTGTTCTTCGAGATGCTGGCGATTGGTTACACGCTGTTTTCCATTGTCGTGATGCTCTGTCGGACGGATCACCGCACAGATGCCGATGCCGGTGAACGCCGGCTCAGAGAGCAAGGCAGCGCGGTCCCTGCGGTGGACATCTTCATCGCCACCTACAACGAAGGCCTGGAAATCCTCGAAAAAACCATTATTGCCGCCCAGGCCATCGACTACCCGAACTTCACCATCTGGGTACTCGACGACACCCGCCGCGACTGGCTGCGCGACTACTGTGCGCAAATGGGCGTGCAGTACGCGCGGCGCCCCGACAACTCCCACGCCAAGGCCGGCAACCTCAACAACGGTCTGCGTCAGTCGGCGG
The DNA here is from genome assembly GCF_058795195.1 of Pseudomonas sp. GW823-FHT06B06. NCBI lineage: Bacteria > Pseudomonadati > Pseudomonadota > Gammaproteobacteria > Pseudomonadales > Pseudomonadaceae > Pseudomonas > Pseudomonas sp. GW823-FHT06B06. The sequence goes on from NZ_JBXAHO010000022.1 coordinate 118,516, forward strand.
CCCTCAGCAATGCGCCGTACATCCTCGTGCTCGATGCCGACTTTGCGCCGCAGCAGCCGATCCTCTTGCGCACCCTGGGGCTGTTCGACGACCCCAGGGTCGGCCTGGTGCAGACGCCACAGTTCTACTACAACCCCGATCCGATCCAGCACAACCTCGGCACGTCGGCCTGTTGGGTGGATGAGCAACGGGTGTTCTTCGATGTGTTCCAGCCGGCGAAGGATGGCTGGGATGCGGCGTTTTGTGTTGGCACGTCCTTCGTAGTGCGGCGCGATCTGATTACCGAAATCGGCGGTTTTCCTACAGGCTCGGTGTGCGAAGACATCTACACCACTTACCGTTTGTTGCAAAAAGGCTATGTCACCCGCTGGTTGAATGAGCGTCTGTCCATTGGTTTGTCTGCCGAAGGCTTGACCGAGTACATCAATCAACGTGGGCGCTGGTGCCTGGGCACGATCCAGGTGGCATTGCTCAAGGAGGGGCCGTTGCGCGGCAGCGGCTACACGCTCAATGACCGGCTGCACTATATCCATGGGCTGATGCACTGGTTTTCCAAACCCTTCATTTTGATGATGCTGGTGTCGCCGGTGCTGTACTGGTACTTCGGCATCGCTGGGTTCTACGCCAATCCGCTGGATTTCCTGGCGTTCGGCATGCCGGCGCTGATTGCGTTCTGGGGCTATGGGACCTGGGTGACGGACCGGCGGACCTTGCCGATTTTTACCGAGGTCACGCAGATCGTTGCCTCGCTGGCGGTCACTGCCACCATCGCCAGCGCCATGATCCGACCGTTCGGGCGCCCGTTCAAAGTCACCGCCAAGGGCCTCGACCGGACGAAAACCATGGTGCATTGGAAGCTGTTCGGGTTCTTCCTGGCCTTGACCTTGCTTTCGCAGTTTGGCGCCTATATCGCCATCAGCACGGCTGCCTCGTTCGACGGCAACATGCTGTTCAATCTCTGCTGGACGGTGGTTGCGCTGGTGTACAACCTCGCGACCCTGGTGGCCTGTGTCGACCGCCCACGCTTGCATGGCGAAGAGCGCTTTCCATTCGATAAACCCACCGGGTTTCGTTTCGGCGGCAAGGTCCTGGCGGGGCGCCTGGTGGATATTTCCCTTAGTGGCGCGTCGCTCAATTGCGCCTTCGCTGCCTCGATCAAGCCGGGGCTGTGCGGTCAGATCTGGATCGACAAGCTGGGTTGGCTCGATGTCGAAGTCATGCGCAATCACGGCGAGGACCAATTGGGCCTGCGTTTCGCCGACCTTGATGAAGGGGTGCGCCAGCGCCTGATCGCGCGGTTGTTCAGCGACGCGACCATCAATGTCGTCAGCAAGGCCGAGCCGGCACAGGCCTTTGGCACTTTGCTGCAGCGCTCGCTACTGGGCGAAAAAAGTCTGGCGCCGCGTTCCATCAAGCCGCTCAAGACGCCGAGCCATGTCTCGCCGCCTCGTTGGCGGCCGATCAGTGTTCCTTCGCGCAAACCGGCTGTGCCGCACATCAGTGTCGAGCGGTCGGGTCTGTGGTCGTTGCTTCTTTCCCCCTTGCGAGCTTTGCTCGGCCAACGTTTTTAGGTGCGCGCCATGAACCATTGCCTACCCACCTCATGTTTCATGACCTTGTTTTTGCTTGGCGGTTGCTCGCTGGAACCGACCTACGAGAAACCCGAGGCACCGATCGACCAGCAGTGGCCGGCGAACACGGCCGGTGAATGCTGTAACGGCAAGCAGGCGTTCGATAAGGATTGGCGCGGTTTTGTGGTCGACGAGCGCCTGCGCCAGTTGATTGACATGGCCCTGGCCAACAACCGCAGCCTGCGACAGTTCGCGGCCAGCGTCGAGGAGGCGCGGGCCGGGTATGACAGTGCGCGCTCAGGGCTTTTTCCTACGATCGGCATCGACACTTACGCCGGTCGCAGCAAGTTACCGCCATTGGTGCGCACACCGGGAGGCGGCGATACGGCGGGCAGCATCGCCAACACCTATCAGGCAACGGCCGGCTTTACCTCCTACGAGTTGGACTTGTTCGGGCGTATCCGCAGCCAGCGTAATGCCGCGGGGGCACGGTTCGAAGCGTCCGAGGCGGATTACCAAACGGCGCGGCTGGCGCTGATCGGCGAAGTTGCCAGCACCTGGTTGAGCCTCAAGGCCAATCAGCATTTGCTCGACCTTGCGCAGAACACCTGGCAATCCCAGGACCGCTACGGGCAGCTGTTGCGCAAGAGTTATAACCTCGGTTCCAGTGCGCGGATCGATGTCCACCAGGCAGATGCACAAACCAACACGGCGGCGGTGCAGGTCAACACCTATCGCATGCAAGTGGCGCAGGACATGAACGCGCTGCGGGTGCTGGTGGGGCAACCGGTACCGGTGGGGTTGCTGCCGACCGGCGCGCTGGGTGAGCAGTTGGCGACCCTGGACGTGCCGGCGGGTTTGCCTTCGGCGCTGGTTGAGCGACGGCCCGACATCATGTCGGCCGAGGCGCAGTTGCGTGCAGCCAACGCGGATATCGGCGCGGCCCGTACGGCGTACTTCCCGACTTTTTCCCTGACGTCGGCGCTGGGCAGCCTGACCGGGGAGTTTTCCCAATTGCTCAGTGGTCCGGCCGAGTTCTGGTCGGTGGCGCTGGCCGGCTCGTTGCCCTTGATCGACGGGGGCGCGCGGCGGGCGCAAGTGGACGCCAGTCATGCCCGCTTCGCCGGCCAGGCGGCGGCCTATGAAGCGACGGTGCAGAATGCATTTCGAGAAGCGGCCGATGCCTTGAACGCCCGGCAGGAAATGCTCACCCAGGTCGAGTTCCAGAAAAAACTGGTCGGGGATTATCAGGAAGCCTACCGCCAGTCTCGCCTGCGTTTCGAGTCGGGGCTGGACAGCTATTTTTCTACCATGGATGCCCAGCGCTCATTGTTTGATGCGCAGCAGAAGTGGGCGCAACTGGAGTTGGCGCGGGAGATCAACCAGGTGACGTTGTACAAGGCGTTGGGGGGAGGGTGGAGCCAATCGTTGAAGATGGCGGATCGTTGAGGCGCGCGATACCCTCACACCACAAATCCCTTGGGGGAGCGGGGGGGGGGGGGGGGGGGGGGGGGGGGGGGGGGGGGGGGGGGGGGGGGGGGGGGGGGGGGGGGGGGGGGG
>NZ_JBXAHO010000023.1:0-111642 GCF_058795195.1 Pseudomonas sp. GW823-FHT06B06
CGAGGCACCGAACGCCAGGGGCAAGAGCCCTTGGTTACTTAGGGCCGGGCGGCGTTCCGTTTTTCCAAGTGACTCGCCGTAAGGGCGAAACCATAGGTGGCCGTTACCGCAGAATTGGATATGTACACCTGAAAGATTAGCTCCAGCTGTCAGGACGCCTTCGCCGGCAAACCTGGCTCCTACAAAAAATCTTTCCCGCGCGTTGTGTCGGAAGCTCGATCTTTGCTCTTTAGGTAACAGTCCTTTCATGAATCCGCTCTTTTTCCTTTCCCTCAAGCCCCTTATCTTTGCCCGCACCAAACAGCACTTGCCAAGCAAGAAGGTTTAAAAGATGTCCAACAGTATGGGTATTGCCAGCGCTTTCGTTCTGTCTTCTCTGTTCCTGTCTCCGTTCGCCATGGCCGAAGAGTCACAGGCCTTCGTCGCACAAAATACCGCCCGGGCGGCAGCCTACGAAGAGCACCAGATCGAGATGACCGCCAAAGCCCAGGAGGCCACCCAAGCCCCACAAGCGTCGAGCGTCCAGGCCAAGCAGGCTGAGAAAGACAGCTGATCGCCGCTCACCGCTCCAGTTTCCCTCGACACTTTTCAACGGCTCTTCCCATTGAAAAGTTGTCTTCAAAGCCGCTGCTGTCAGCGGCTTTTTTTCGTTGTGGTTTTTGCCACCCGCCGCGTCCTTTTTTCGCCAACAAGACACCTCTGCGACTGCAAGAAAAGTGCTGTTCCCCGCTGACCCAGGAGCTTTACCCCCGTGCGTATCCCACTCAGTTCACCTGCGCTGTTCGTTGCAATCGCTGCAACGATGACGGCCAATGCTCACGCCACTGACAATTCAGCTGCCCAAGGTTTCGCCGAAGACGCCAGCCTCACCCTCAACGCGCGCAACTACTACATGAACCGCAATCGCCAGCAGCAGGCCGATGACAATATTGAATGGGGCCAGGGTTTCCTGGGCATCTTCGAATCGGGCTTCACTGAAGGCAGCGTCGGGTTCGGCTTCGACGCACATGCCATGCTTGGGCTCAAGCTCGACGGTGGCGGTGGCACGGACAATTCGAGCATCCTGCCGGTCAGCGATGGCAACGGCAAGGCACCGGGCTCTTTCTCCACCGCAGGCGGCACCCTGAAAATGCGTGCCTTCGATACCGAATTGAAGGCCGGTGACCTGTTTCTCGCCAATCCGGTGATTGCCGGCGGTGAGACCCGCATGTTGCCGCAGACCTTTCGCGGGGTCAGCCTGACCAACCACAGCTTCGACGGCTGGCTGATAGAGGGTGGGCAAGCGAGCTTCACCAAGCCGTATAACCAAAGTGGCCATACCCGTATCGGCACGTCCTACGGCACCTTGGCCGAAGGTGACGAGAGCCGGCATCTCAACTGGGCAGGCGTGGCCTGGAGCGGTCTGCCCGGCTTGAGCAGCAGCCTGTATGCCGCCGAGCTCAAGGACATTTGGAACCAGTACTACTACGACCTCGATTACACCTATGCGCTCAACGAGGTGGTCAGCCTCAACCCAGGCCTGCACTTCTATCACACGCAAGACACCGGTGACGCGCTGCTCGGCCACATCGACAACAACACCTACAGCCTGCATTTCACCCTCGGCATCGGCAATCACAGCGTCACCACTGCTTACCAGCGAGTCAATGGCAACACCCCATTCGACTACATCAGCCAGGGCGATAGCGTCTTCCTCGACAACTCCCAGCAATACTCGGACTTCAACGGCCCCAACGAACGCTCATGGAAACTCAAGTACGCCTATGACTTTGTCGGACTCGGCCTGCCGGGACTGACCTCCGCGTTGTCCTACTCCCGAGGCAAGCTGGACCTGACCAAAGTCGATCCAGACAGCCCAGGGTACAGCGCTTGGTATAGCGCCGACGGCAAAAACGCCAGGCACTGGGAGCGCGACATCGAACTCAAGTACGTGGTCCAGGCTGGCCAGGCGAAAAACCTTGCCCTACGCCTGCAATGGGCAACGAACCGGGGTGGCAACGGTTATGGCGCACTGGATCAGGACACTGACGAATACCGGGTGATTTTCGACTACCCGCTCAATGTCTTCTAAGCTTCAGTAAACAAAAGGCCGGCACGTTTTGCTGGCCTTTTTTTATCCGGAGTGCGCAGGGAGGCGGTGGATATGACGGGTGTCCGGAACGCTGCCCGATTCTTGTAAAAGAATGTTCCCGACGCCTAGACAGCAGAAGCCAGAACCATGAGCGAGCGCAGCGCGACATTTCACCCCACAACCCCATCCACGCGTTCCGAGCGATTGGTGATTGTCGGCAGCGTCTTGATGGTGATTGCCATCCTCGGCATCGTGGCGTTCCTGCTGGTGCGTGAACGCGCCAATGCCGAACTGTCAGCCAGTCGCTCCGCGGCCAACATTGTGCAATTGATCGAAGCCGACGTCCTGCGCAACATCGAGCTCTATGACGTCTCCTTGCTCGGCTTGATCGCGGCCTCGCGTCGTGAAGACCTCATGCACGTTTCCCCGCAGATCCGTCACCTGGCCTTGTTCGATCGCGCCACCGCGGCACCGTACAAGGGTGACATCCTGTTGCTCGACCAGCAGGGCAACGTAGTCGCCGACTCGGCTTCGCGAGAACCGAGGAAAGGTAACTTTGCCGACCGCGAGTACTTCCAGTCCCACGTGAACAACAGCGACCCGGGCATGTTCATCAGCCGTCCTTTTCGGTCCCGGTTGGCCAACAACGAATGGCGTATCAGCTTCAGCCGCCGGATCAGTGGCGCCCAGGGCGAGTTCCTTGGAGTCGCCGAAGCGGCCATGCGCCTGAGCTACTTCGAACAGCTGTTCAACAGCCTGAACATCGGTCCTGACAGCTCGATCAGCCTGATCAACAAGGATGGAATTCTCCTAGCCCAAGTCCCTCGCCTGGGCGAAGACCTGACCGGCTCGGACTTCAGCAGTCGCCCCAACTTCCAGCGCATCGTCAAGGAAGGCAACGGCAGCTTCAGCAGTGTCTCGAGTCGCCACCAGGATCAACGGCTCTACACCTTTTCCCAGGTTGGCAATCTGCCGCTGATTGTCATCGTGGCGCTGTCGGGCGCGGAAGTGTTTGCTTCGTGGCAACGCACGGCGCTGGTGGTCAGCCTGGCCACGATTGCGCTGTGTGCGTGCCTGCTGTGGCTGACCTGGTTGCTCTGCCGCGAACTGCGCCTGCGCCACCATGCCGAACTGGAACTGGCGCAACTGGCCGCCACCGACGCCTTGACCGGTCTGGCGAACCGCCGCACGCTGGACCAGACGTTGCGTCATGAGTGGTTTCGCGCCCAGCGTTCCGGCAAGCCATTGTCGCTGCTGATGATCGACGCCGATCACTTCAAGGCCTTCAACGATCGTCACGGCCATCAAGCCGGCGATGAGGCCTTGCGCGCAGTGGCCAATGTGTTGCGCACCCACGTAAGGCGGCCTGCCGACCTGGTCGCGCGCTACGGAGGCGAGGAGTTTTCGGTGGTCCTGCCGGAAACCGATATGGCGGGCGCGCAACAGATCGCCGAGCGCATTCGAGAGGCCGTCGAGCAGCTACCGCCGATCGACGGGACCGACTCGCCAATTACCGTGAGCATTGGCATCAGCACCTGGAACGCCTGCTCCGACATCAACCTGGAGGTGCTGATGTTCGCCGCGGACAAAGCGTTGTATCAAGCCAAGGAGACCGGGCGCAATCGGGTAGTAGCCTTGTAGTGGATGGCGATGAACATTCGCACACATAAAAAAAGGCCACCCGAAGGCAGCCTTTAAAAACTAGAGAGGTTTTTTACTTACACGGCCGCTACAGGGCGCATGTAAGAGATCGGTGCGGTGCTGGCGTCTTCGAACGTCACGACTTCCCAGGCATCTGTCTGCTCAATCAACTTGCGCAGCAGCTGGTTGTTCAGTGCGTGGCCGGACTTGAAGCCCTTGAACTCACCAATCAGGCTATTGCCCAGCAGGTAGAGGTCACCAATTGCATCGAGGATCTTGTGTTTCACGAATTCGTCTTCGTAGCGAAGGCCGTCTTCGTTCAATACACCATCAGCGTCGACCACAATAGCGTTTTCAACACTGCCGCCGAGTGCGAGGTTGTGCTTGCGCAGGTACTCGATGTCACTCATGAAACCAAAGGTACGGGCGCGGCTGACTTCTTTTACGAACGAAGTGCTGGAAAAATCCACGCTTGCACTTTGTGTGCGGTCACGGAAAACCGGGTGATCGAAATCGATCTCGAAACTCACCTTGAAACCTTCGAAAGGGACGAAAGTGGCGCGCTTGTCGCCGTCTTCCACAGTCACTTCACGCAGGATGCGGATGAACTTCTTGGCGGCGTCCTGCTCTTCCAGGCCAGCCGACTGAATCAGGAATACGAAAGGTCCAGCGCTGCCATCCATGATCGGGACTTCGGACGCGGAGAGCTCGACGTAGGCGTTATCGATGCCCAGGCCAGCCATGGCCGAGAGCAAGTGCTCCACCGTATCCACTTTGACGTCACCGTTGACCAGTGTGGTCGACATGGTGGTTTCGCCAACGTTTTCTGCGCGTGCAGGGATCTGCACCACGGGATCGAGGTCGGCACGACAAAACACAATGCCGGTGTCGATCGGCGCAGGCTTGAGGGTCAGGTATACCTTCTCCCCGGAGTGCAGACCTACACCTGTGGCACGGATAATATTTTTCAGTGTGCGTTGTTTAATCATGGCTTGGGCCGCTTCAGCGCAAATTGCGAACTGGTATCAACAAAGGCTGGCGATGATAGCAGACCACGCCTTTGCTGAACACCAATCACCTTCATAGCCCTGATACATTTCATCAATCGGCCTGACGACGCAGGAATGCCGGGATGTCCAGGTAGTCCAGATCATCTTGCGGATTCATCTTCGCGGCAGTCGCAGCACCGGCCTGGGCCTGGTTGCGCATGACGGTCGGACGGTCCAGGTCACGGTAGTTCACCGCTGGAGCGTCCTGACGAACAGGGGCCTGTTGTTGCGGCTGGGAAGCCATCGACGTGTGGACGGTATTGTCGATGATCTTCACCGGCTTCTCGATTTTAGCGCCCAAACCGGTCGCAACGACAGTCACGTGCAGCTCGTCGCGCATGTCTGGATCGATAACGGTACCGACCTTGACCATGGCGTGCTCGGAAGCGAAGGCTTCGATGATGCTACCCACGTCGGAGTACTCACCCAGGGACAGGTCAGGACCGGCGGTGATGTTCACCAGGATGCCGCGTGCACCTTGCAGGTTCACGTCTTCGAGCAACGGGTTGCGAATGGCCGCTTCGGTAGCCTCGCGTGCACGGTTCGGACCGCTGGCGCAGCCAGTGCCCATCATCGCCATGCCCATTTCGCTCATCACGGTACGTACGTCGGCAAAGTCGACGTTGATCATGCCCGGACGCTTGATGATGTCGGAGATACCGCGAACGGCACCGGCCAGTACATCGTCAGCCTTGGCGAAAGCCGACAAGAGGCTGGCGTCCTTACCGAGGATGGTCAGCAGCTTCTCGTTCGGAATGGTGATCAACGAGTCGACGCTTTCCGACAGCAGGCGGATGCCTTCATCGGCAATCTGCATGCGCTTGCGACCTTCGAACGGGAACGGACGAGTCACCACCGCAACGGTGAGAATCCCCATTTCCTTGGCCACTTCGGCAATGATTGGCGCAGCACCGGTACCGGTACCACCGCCCATGCCAGTGGTGATGAACACCATGTTGGTGCCCTGCAGGACTTCGGCAATGCGCTCACGATCTTCGAGAGCGGCCTGACGACCTACTTCAGGGTTGGCACCCGCGCCCAGGCCTTTGGTCACGCCGGTACCCAGTTGCAGGATGGTCCGCGCGCCAATGCTCTTGAGCGCCTGGGCATCAGTGTTGGCGCAGATGAACTCAACGCCTTCAATGTTGCTCTTGACCATGTGATTCACGGCGTTGCCACCGCCACCGCCGACACCGATAACTTTAATAACCGGGCTTGCGGGGATGTTGTCTACGAGTTCGAACATTTTCCCTCTCCTTTACGTTCTCTAGTTTTTTCGCCTACTGCCTGTATCTACAACGGTGTTGCGGTGCTGCGGTAAATCTTAGAAATTGCCCTGGACCCAGCTCTTGATGCGATCGAGCAAGGCACCTTTGGGTTCTTCGTTGCTGAAGCTGTCGCGGCTGCCGATACCCGAGAACGAGATGCCGTCGGATTGCTTCTGCAGGCCGTACATCAACAGGCCAACGCCCGTGGAATAGATCGGGTTGCGCACCACGTCATCCAGGCCCTTGACGCCGTGGGGCACGCCCAGGCGCACCGGCATGTGGAAGATTTCCTCGGCCAGTTCAGTGGCGCCTTCCATCTTCGCGGTACCGCCAGTCAGCACGATGCCGGCCGGGATCAGGTCTTCGTAGCCACTGCGACGCAGCTCAGCCTGGATCAGCGTGAACAGTTCGTCGTAACGCGGCTCGACCACTTCGGCCAGGGCCTGGCGGGACAGCTCGCGCGGCGGACGGTCGCCGACGCTCGGGACCTTGATGGTTTCACCGGCGCCCGCCAGTTTGGCCAGGGCACAGGCGTAGCGGATCTTGATTTCTTCGGCGTACTGGGTCGGAGTGCGCAACGCCATCGCGATGTCGTTGGTCACCTGGTCGCCCGCAATCGGGATCACCGCGGTGTGACGGATCGCGCCTTCGGTGAAGATCGCGATGTCGGTGGTGCCGCCACCGATGTCCACCAGGCACACGCCCAGCTCTTTCTCGTCGTCGGTCAGCACGGAATAAGCCGAAGCGAGTTGCTCGAGGATGATGTCGTCGATTTCCAGGCCGCAGCGACGCACACATTTTTCAATGTTCTGTGCGGCGTTGACGGCGCAGGTGACCACGTGGACCTTGGCTTCCAGGCGCACACCGGACATGCCCAGTGGCTCGCGGACGCCTTCCTGGTTATCGATCACGTAATCCTGCGGCAAGGTGTGCAGCACCCGCTGGTCAGCCGGGATCGCCACGGCCTGGGCGGCGTCGAGTACGCGCTCAAGGTCGGCGGAGCTGACTTCGCGATCACGAATTGCCACGATGCCGTGGGAGTTCAGGCTGCGGATATGGTTGCCCGCCACGCCGACAAACGCCGAGTGGATACGGCAGCCAGCCATCAGCTGCGCTTCTTCGATGGCGCGCTGGATCGACTGCACGGTGGACTCGATGTTCACCACCACGCCTTTCTTCAGGCCTCGGGACGGATGGGTGCCGATCCCGACGATTTCCAGCGTGCCGTCGTCCGAGACCTCGCCGACCAGCGCCACCACCTTGGAGGTGCCGATATCGAGACCGACGATCATTTTGCCGCTTTGCACGTTTGCCATGGGGTCCTGCCTCTCTTAATTCTTCGCGACAGCGGGTTGGGCTGTCGTCGGCGCTACTGGTTCCCGCCAGCCAACAGCGAGGCCGTTGGCGTAGCGCAGATCGATGCGCGCAATGTTCGTAATCTGCTCTTTGAGCGTCTTGTCATAGATGGCAATGAAACGGCGCATCTTTTCCACCAGGTTGCCGCGTCCCAGCAGCAGTTCGATCCCGGGGCCGGCACTGCCAGGGCCGGTCGTCAGGAACCAGCTGCCTCGTTCACGCAACTCCAGGCGCGCAATCGAGAAGCCCAATGGCCTGAGCAACTGGCTCAGTACCTGATATTGCTGCATCACCTGCTGTTGGGCCCGCTGCGGACCAAACAACTGCGGCAAGTGTTCGTAGTTGGCCAGCTCGCGCGGGGTGAACGCCTGCCCCTGGTTATTCAGCAGCGATTCGTCGCCCCAACGGGCCACCGGCAGTTGTTCTTCCAGGCGAATCACCACCTGATCCGGCCACACCCTGCGCACTTCGGCGTGGGCAATCCATGGCATCGTTTCAAGCTCGGTGCGCATGCTCTCAAGGTCGATGGTGAAGAAGCTCGCCGCAACGAACGGGGCGATTCGCTGCTGCACCGCTTGCTGGCTGATGTAGCTCAGGTCGCCCTGTACCGCGATCTTGGTGATCGGTCGATCGGCATACGGCAATAAACGCTGCGCGCCTTCATAAGTACCGAACCCCAACGCCACCAGCAGGACTGGCCAGAACAGCGCTTTGACAAAGCCAAAGTTGGCTTTCGGCAGGCGCGCGGACATCGGCTCTTTGGCCACCATTCGGCTGGCACCCCGCGGCACCGGCTTGCGACCGGGTGCGGTAGGCTGATGTCTCAACTGTGCGCCTTGCATGGTCTTAACCTCGCGGCTCTTGCTTGCCGAAGCTCTCGGCCAGAATGGCCAGAACCAGTTGCTGGAAATCCAGGCCGGCAGCACGGGCCGCCATCGGCACCAGGCTGTGATCGGTCATGCCCGGTGCCGTGTTGACTTCCAGGAACCAGAACTGCCCCTCGGCGTCCTGCATCACATCCGCCCTGCCCCAACCGGCGATACCCAAGGCTTCACAGGCTTTCGCCGTGAGGTCCATGAGTTCCTTTTCCTTGGCGCTGTCCAGGCCGCACGGAATACGGTACTGGGTATCGTTGGCGATGTACTTGGCGTCGTAGTCGTAGAAACTGTGCGTCGTGCCCAGGGCGATTGGAGGCAACACCTGGTCACGCAGGGTGGCGATGGTGAACTCCGGACCGTGAATCCATTGCTCGACCAACACTTGCGAATCGTAGGTACTGGCCGCTTTCCAGGCGTCGATCAATTCAGACGCGGAACTCACTTTGGCCATACCGATACTTGAACCTTCATGGGCCGGTTTGACGATCAAAGGGAAGCCCAGTTCCGTCGCCGCCGAAATACAATCGGCTTCGCTGCTCAGTACCGCGTGACGTGGCGTCGGAATCCCCAGGCTGTGCCAGACCTGCTTGGTGCGCAGCTTGTCCATGGCCAGCGCCGAGGCGAGGATGCCGCTGCCGGTGTAGGGAATCCCCAGGCACTCGAGCAGGCCCTGCATGCTGCCGTCTTCACCGCCACGGCCGTGGAGGATGATGAAGGCGCGGTCGATCTTTTCGTTCAGCAGACGCTGCAACAGGTCATCGCCGACGTCGAGGCCGAACGCGTCCACACCTGCACTGAGCAACGCATCGAGAACGGCGTTACCCGACTTCAGGGACACTTCGCGTTCGGCACTCTTGCCGCCGAACAGCACGGCGACGCGGCCGAAGTCTTTCGGCGCGACGGTGCTGGCGAGGTTGGCGTAGGCAGCAGTCATTTCAACTTCCCCTCCACCGATGCAACAACAGCACCGGCGAACAACTCACTTTTCAACAGTTTCGGTGCGAGACCGCCGATATCACCGGCGCCCTGGCACAGCAGGATGTCACCGGCACGCAACAGCGGCTTGACCAGCGGCGCGAGGTCGACACCGCGCTCGATGTAGATCGGGTCGAGCTGGCCGCGCTGGCGGATGCTGTTGCACAGCTTGCGGCTGTCGGCACCGGGGATCGGCTCTTCACCGGCCGGATAGACTTCCATCAGCAGCAGGACGTTGGCGTCGGCCAGCACATTGACGAAGTCGTCGTACAGGTCGCGCGTACGGCTGTAACGGTGCGGCTGGTAGACCATCACCAGGCGACGCTCCGGCCAACCACCGCGCACGGCCTTGATCACCGCGGCGACTTCGGTCGGGTGGTGACCGTAGTCGTCCACCAGCATCACCTGGCCACCGTCCACCGGCAGTTCGCCGTAGACCTGGAAGCGTCGGCCAACGCCCTGGAACCCGGACAGGCCCTGGACGATGGCTTCATCGCTGACGCCTTCGTCGGTGGCGATGCAGATGGTTGCCAGGGCGTTCAATACGTTGTGGTTGCCCGGCATGTTCACCGACACATCCAGTGGTTCACGGTCAGGGCGCAGCACGGTGAAGAACGTCTGCATGCCTTGCTGGCGCACATTGATGGCGCGCACGTCGCAGTCTTCGCCGAAGCCGTAGGTAACGGTCGGACGCTTGACCTGCGGGAGGATTTCACGCACCACCGGATCGTCCAGGCACACCACCGCCAGGCCGTAGAAAGGCAGGTTATGCAGGAACTCGACGAAGGTTTTCTTCAGTTTGTTGAAGTCACCGTCGTAGGTCGCCATGTGGTCGGCGTCGATGTTGGTGACCACGGCCACCAGCGGCTGCAAGTGCAGGAAGCTGGCGTCACTTTCGTCGGCTTCGGCGATCAGGTAGCGGCTGGTGCCAAGCTGGGCATTGGTGCCAGCTGCATTCAGGCGGCCACCGATGACGAACGTCGGGTCCAGGCCGCCGGCGGCGAAGACCGAGGCGATCAGGCTGGTGGTGGTGGTCTTGCCGTGGGTACCGGCAACGGCGATGCCGTGGCGATAACGCATCAGCTCGGCCAGCATTTCCGCCCGAGGCACGACCGGGATGCGACGTTCCAGCGCGGTGGCGACTTCCGGGTTGGAGGTGTTCACGGCGCTGGACACCACCAGCACGTCGGCAGCGGCAGCGTTCTCGGCGCGGTGACCGATGAAAATCTGCGCGCCGAAGGATTCCAGGCGCTCGGTGACGGGCGAAGCCTTGAGGTCGGAACCGGACACTTCGTAACCCAGGTTCAGCAACACCTCGGCAATCCCGCACATGCCCACGCCGCCGATCCCGACGAAGTGGATGCGACGGATGCGGCGCATTTCCGGTTGCGGCATGGCTTTCTGATTCTCAACCATGGGCCACCTCCAGGCAGGTATCGACCACGTTACGGGTGGCATCGGGTTTGGCCAGGCGGCGGGCCGCAGTGGCCATATCGTTGAGTCGTTGTGGTTGCATCAGGACCTCTGTCAGGCGCGCGGCAAGATCCGCTGCACCGGTCGTTCTTTGCGGCATCAGGAAGGCAGCGCCTTCACGGGCCAAATAATCGGCGTTGCGGGTCTGGTGATCGTCGATCGCGTGGGGCAACGGCACCAGCATCGAGGGCAGACCGGCGGCAGCCAGTTCACTGATGGTCAGCGCACCTGCGCGACATACCACCAGGTCGGCCCAGCCATAGGCTTGGGCCATGTCTTTGATGAACGGCTGCACTTGCGCCTCGACGCCAGCCGCGAGGTAGCGCTGCGCAGTCACTTCATCGTGGTTTTTGCCGGCCTGATGGAACACGTCCGGGCGCAGGTCGACGGGGACTTGCGACAGGGCTTCAGGCAGCAGCTTGTTCAACGGTTCTGCGCCCAGGCTTCCACCCAGGATCAGCAAACGCGCCTTGCGACCGGCCAGGGCTGGTCGCGGTGTTTCGAGGAACAGCTCGGTGCGCACCGGGTTACCGGTGGTCCGTCGGCTGCTCGACAGGGTAAAGGTGTCGGGGAACGCTTCACAGACCCGGGCGGCCAACGGCACGAGCAACCGATTGGCGGTACCGGCCACGGCGTTCTGTTCGTGAACGATCACCGGCACGCCGGCCAGTTTGGCTGCGACACCGCCGGGACCGGTCACATAACCACCAAAACCCACCACGCAAGCCGGTTGCAAACGACGAATGATCGCCCGCGCCTGCCACACCGACTTGAGCAACATGAACGGCGCCTTGAGCAGGGACAACTTGCCCTTGCCGCGCAAACCGCTGGCGTTGATCCGATGCAGTTCGATGCCGGCCGCCGGAACCAGTTCGTTCTCGATGCCGCGCGGCGTGCCCAGCCAGTGCACGGTGTAGCCGCGGGACTGGAATTCGCGGGCACAGGCCAAGGCCGGGAACACATGGCCCCCGGTGCCACCGGCCATGATCAATACGTTAGCGCCCATGGTTCGGCTCCTCGGCGAAGTCGCTCTCATGGAATTCCATCTCTTCGCTGCCCAGGTGGGTTCGACTCTCCCACTCGATGCGCAGCAACAAACCCAGACAGGCACAGCAGATCACCAACGAACTGCCGCCATAGCTGAGGAACGGCAGTGTCAGGCCCTTGGTCGGCAGCAGGCCGACGTTCACGCCGATGTTGATCAGGAACTGACCGATCCACAGGAACGACAGACCGTAGGCGACATAGGCGGCGAAGAACTGCTTGGCCTTCTCGGCCCACAAGCCGATGTACATGCCGCGAATACAGACGAAGACGAACAGCGCCACCGTGCACAAGGAACCCACGGCACCCAGCTCTTCGGCCAGGACCGAGAACACGAAGTCGGTGTGGGCTTCCGGCAGGTAGAACTGTTTCTGCACGCTGTTGCCCAGGCCGACGCCCAGCCACTCGCCGCGACCGAAAGCGATCAACGCCTGGGACAGCTGATAACCGGCACCGAACTGGTCGGCCCATGGGTCGGCAAAGTTGGTCAGGCGCGCCATTCGATACGGCTGCATCTGGATCAGCAACACCACCGCCCCGACCGCCAGGACCACCATCAGGGAAAACCGGAACAGCCCGACCCCGCCGAGGAACAGCATCGCCGCCGCCGCGCCCATCATCACGACGGTGGCACCGAAGTCCGGTTCCATCAGCAGCAGGCCCGCCATCGGCAGTAACACGATGAATGGCTTGAAGAAACCCATCCAGCTTTCACGCACTTCTTTCTGGCGACGCACCAGATAACCGGCGAGGTAGATCACCACGAACACCTTGGCGATCTCGGAAGGCTGGACGTTGAAAAAACTGAAGCCGATCCAGCGCATCGAACCGTTCACCTCACGGCCGATCCCCGGGATGATCACCATCACCAGCAAACCGAATGCCCCCAACAGCATCAGCCAGCCCAGGCGTTGCCAGGTGGCGATCGGGATCATCATGGTGACGATGCAGGCACCCAGGCCCAGCACCACGTAGATAAGGTGGCGAATCATGTAGTACAGGGCGCTGCCCGACTGGACCGCCGCCACTTCGGTGGAGGCCGATGCAATCATGACCAGCCCCAGGCCCAGCAACGTCAGGCAACCGACGAGCATCGGAAAGTCGAGGTCGATACCGCGCCCGGTGATCAGTGGCGATGGGTACGGCTTGATGATGCCTCGAAGACTCATGCCAGTTCCTCCACGGCTTGGACGAATTGGTGACCACGATCTTCGTAGTTCTTGAACATGTCGAAACTGGCGCACGCTGGCGACAGCAGCACCACGTCGCCCGTTTGAGCAGTGGCGCGGCATTGCTCGACGGCTTCGACCAGGGAGCCCGCACGAATCAGCGGTACGGCATCGCCGATGGCCTGGCCGATCTTGTCGCTGTCGCGGCCCATGAGGATCACGGCGCGGCAGTTGGCCGCCACCGGATCACGCAGGTCCTTGAATTCGGCGCCCTTGCCATCGCCACCTGCGATCAGCACGACTTTGCCGTCGATGTCCGCGCCCAGGCCTTCGATGGCCGCCAGCGCGGCGCCGACATTGGTGGCTTTGGAATCGTTGTAATAGCCCACGCCATCCAAGTCACGGACCCATTGGCAACGATGCTCCAGCCCGGCGAAATTGCGCAGGGCCGACAGCATGGCGTCGAACGGCAAGCCGACGGCGTGGCCGAGTGCCAAGGCCGCCAGGGCGTTGGACTGGTTATGGGCGCCGCGAACTTTCAATTCGCGCACTGGCATCAGGTTCTGGAATTCAAAAGCCAGGTATTTCTCGCCGCCTTCTTCGCGGAGCCCGAAAGCCTTGAAGTCAGGCTTGTTCAGGCCGAAAGTCCAGCATGGCTGACCCTCGCCGATCAGTGGCCGGCTCAGGGCGTCCTGGCGGTTGACCACGAACTGCCTGGCACCGCGGAATATCCGGTGCTTGGCCAGGTGATAGGCCGGCAGGCCGCTGTAGCGGTCCATGTGGTCTTCGCTGATGTTGAGCACGGTCGCCACTTCGGCGTTGAGTTGATCGGTGGTTTCCAGTTGGAAACTCGACAGCTCCATCACGTACAACTCGATGTCGTCGCTGAGCAAATCCAGCGCTGGCGTACCCAGGTTGCCACCGACGGCCACACGCTTGCCCGCCGCAGCGGCCATCTCGCCGACCAGGGTGGTCACGGTGCTTTTCGCATTGGAACCGGTGATGGCCACGATCGGCGCCTTCGCGTTACGCGCGAACAGCTCGATGTCGCCGGACAATTTCACGCCACGGGCAGCGGCGGCCTGCAGGGCCGGGGTAGCCAGTGCCAGGCCGGGGCTCACGTAGAGCTCGTCGGCACGGCACAGGAACTCGACGTCCAACTCGCCACAACGCACTTCCACCTGCGGGTAGTCACGCTTGAGCGTGGCCAGTTCCGGTGGATTTTCCCGCGTATCGGCCACTGCAAACGCCACGCCCCGGTTCGCCAGGAAGCGAACCAGGGACATGCCGCTCTTGCCGAGGCCGACAACGATGCGGAAGTGGTCAGACGCGATCAGGGACACGAGTTTCTACCTCAATTTCAGGGTGGCAAGGCCAATCAGCACGAGAATCACGGTGATGATCCAGAAACGGACAATCACGCGTGGCTCGGGCCAACCCTTGAGTTCAAAGTGGTGGTGAATCGGTGCCATGCGGAACACACGGCGACCGGTCAGCTTAAAGGAAGCAACCTGAATGACGACTGACAGGGTTTCCATCACGAACACGCCGCCCATGATGAACAAGACGATTTCCTGGCGAACGATTACCGCGATGGTGCCCAGGGCCGCGCCCAACGCCAATGCGCCGACGTCACCCATGAAGACTTGTGCCGGGTAGGTGTTGAACCACAGGAAGCCCAGGCCAGCGCCGATCAGCGCGCCGCAGAATACGATCAGCTCACCCGCGCCCGGTACATAAGGGATCAGCAGGTATTCGGCGAATTTCACGTTACCCGACAGGTAGCAGAAGATCCCCAGGCCGCCGCCGACCATCACGGTCGGCATGATCGCCAGGCCGTCGAGGCCGTCGGTCAGGTTGACCGCGTTGCTCGAACCCACGATCACGAAATAGGTCAGGACGATGAAGCCTGCGCCCAGCGGGATGCTGTAGTCCTTGAGCATCGGCAGGATCAGTGTGGTTTCCACCGGGGTGGCGGCAGTCATATAAAGGAAGATCGCCGCGCCCAGGCCGAACACCGACTGCCAGAAATACTTCCAGCGACTGGGCAAGCCACGGGAATTCTTTTCGATCACTTTGCGGTAGTCGTCGACCCAACCGATGGCACCGAACAACAGGGTCACCAACAGGACAACCCAGACATAACGGTTGGTCAGGTCGGCCCACAACAGGGTGCTGACACCAATCGACGATAGAATCAGCGCGCCACCCATGGTTGGGGTGCCGGATTTGGACAAGTGCGATTGCGGGCCGTCGTTGCGAACGGACTGGCCGATCTGACGGTTCTGCAGGGTGCGGATCATCCACGGGCCATAGCACAGCGACAAGACCAGCGCGGTCAGCACACCGAGTATCCCGCGCAGGGTCAGGTACTGGAAGACCGCGAAGCCTTTGTAGAACTGTTGCAGATACTCCGCTAGCAGCAGCAGCATTAATGTTTCTCCGGACTGGACCCGCACAAAGCGGCAACGATGTTTTCCATCGCAGCGCTGCGCGAGCCCTTGATCAAAATGGTGGTGTTTGTGTCTTGCTCGGCGCCCAGCGCCTTGATCAGTTCAGCCTGAGTGCTGAAGTGAAAGGCTTGGGGTCCGAAGGCGTTGACGGCGTGAACCATCATCGGTCCGACGGCGTACAGCGCAGAAACCTTGCCACGGGCGTACTCGCCCACATCGCGGTGCCCCTGCTCTGCCCAATCGCCCAACTCGCCGATATCCCCGAGCACCAGAACGGTGCGACCGGAAAAGCCGGCCAGTATATCAACGGCAGCGCACATGGAGGTGGGGTTCGCGTTATAAGTGTCATCAATCACGCGCATGCCATTGCTGGCCAGTTGCGCGACGGTACGACCCTTGACCGGTTGCACCGCACCGAGGCCGGTGGCGATGCCGAACAGCGACACACCCAGGGCGTGGGCGGCAGCCGCAGCGGCCATGGCATTGGCAACGTTATGGGTGCCGAGCAGGTTCAGTTGAACGCGCTCCTCACCTTCAGGACTGTGCAGGTTGAACGCCGGGCAACCACGCGCATCGGTAGCCAGGTCACTGGCGTAGAAATCGGCACTGACATTGCTCAGGGCGAAGGTCAGCACCTTGCGCTCGCCAGCGCGGGTCTTCCAGATGCCGAACGCCTTGTCGTCGAGATTGAGTACGGCGACGCCATTGGCATCGAGCCCATCAATGATCTCGCCCTTGGCTTCGACGATTTTTTCCGGCCCGCCGAATTCGCCGACATGGGCGGTTCCGGCATTGTTGAGGATGGCCACATGAGGTTTGGTCAGGCCCACGGTATAAGCAATTTCACCCAGACGCGAAGCACCGAGCTCGATCACGGCGGCGCTGTGTTCCGGTGCCAGTTCGAGCAGGGTCAACGGAGCACCGAGGTCGTTGTTCAGGTTGCCGCGGGTTGCCAGCACCGGACCGCGAGTGCGCAGGATGCTCGCGAGCATTTCCTTGACCGTGGTCTTGCCACTGGAACCGGTGATGGCGGCGACTGGCTGGGTGAATGCCGCGCGATTGAGCGCGCCCAGTTGACCCAATGCCTGGCGGGTATCGCTCACCAGCAATTGCGGCAGCGTGCTGTCGGCGACTTCACGCTCGACCAAGGCTGCCACGGCACCTTTGGCTGCGACTTCATTGAGATAGTCATGGCCATCGAAGCGCGGACCGGCCAAGGCGATGAACAGCTGGCCCGGCTTGATTGCACGACTGTCAATGCTGACCCCGTCGAAGCTCGCATCAGCGGCGATCAACCGCCCATTCAGCGCGCCGGTGAGTTCGCTCAGTTTCAAGGCTTTAAGCATGGGCCACCTCCCACGCGGTCAAGGCGTGATCGGCCTCGACCAGATCGGAAAAGGCATGGCGCTCGCCATTGATTTCCTGATAGTCCTCATGACCTTTACCGGCCAGGACAATCACGTCATCGGCCGACGCACCCGCGATCAACTGCGCAATCGCCTGGCCACGGCCGGCAACGAAGGTCACTTTATCCACAGCGGTGAAGCCTGCACGGATGTCATCGAAAATCACCGATGGATCTTCGGTACGCGGGTTGTCGTCGGTGACCAGCACACCATCGGCCAGACGCTCGACCACTTCGGCCATCAGCGGACGCTTGCCGCGATCGCGATCGCCGCCACAGCCGAACAGGCACAGCAGCCGACCTTTGACGTGAGGACGCAGGGCCGTCAGGACTTTTTCCAGCGCATCCGGGGTGTGGGCGTAATCGACCACCACCAACGGCTGGGTACCACCGCCCAGGCGTTGCATGCGTCCGGCCGGGCCTTCAAGTTTCGGCAGCACCTTGAGGATTTCGTCCAGGGCGTAATCCAGACCGAGCAAGGCGCCAATCGCCGCCAGCACGTTGCTCAAGTTGAAACGACCCAGCAATGTACTGCGCAGGTGGTGTTCGCCCTGGGGCGTGACCAGCGTGGCACGCACGCCTTCGTCGTCGAACTGCGCCTGGCGGCAATAAAGATAAGCGCTGCTGTCGAGCAGGCTGTAGGTGATCAGCCGCGATTCGCGCTTGTCGGCGGCCAGTTGCCGGCCGAAGTCATCGTCGAGGTTGATTACCCGGCATTTCAGATCGTTCCAGGCAAACAGCCTGGCCTTGGCTTCGCCATAGGCCTGCATGGTGCCGTGGTAATCCAGGTGGTCGCGGGACAGGTTCGTCATCACGGCCACATCGAATGCCAGCGCGGTGACACGGCCCTGGTCCAGACCGTGGGACGAGACCTCCATGGCAACCGCCTTGGCCCCGGCTTTTTTCAGGTCGCCCAGGGTCGCTTGCACTGCAATCGGGTTGGGCGTGGTGTGCAGGCCGCTTTCCAGCGCGCCATGAAAACCACAGCCAAGGGTGCCGACAATGCCGCAGTGCTGGCCCAGAAGGTCCAGCGCCTGGGCCACCAGTTGGGTCACGCTGGTCTTGCCGTTGGTGCCGGTCACGCCCACCAGTTTAAGGTGATGGCTCGGCTCGCCATAAAAGCGCCCGGCGATGTCCGACAACTGCGCCGCCAGCCCCTTGACCGGAATCAGCGGCACGTCAGTGATTGGCAGCACCGTGGCGCCTTCCACTTCATAAGCTACGGCCGACGCGCCGCGCGCAAGCGCATCGGCAATGTGCGCACGGCCATCGAACTTGCCGCCCGGCACCGCGAGGAACAAGTCACCGGCGCGTACATTGCGGCTGTCGAGCGCCAATTCACGGATCAACAGATCGTGGCCGGCGTGGGGGAAAATCTTGTTCAGGCTCAGAGACATCAGCCGCGCCCTCCATTGGCTTTCAGTGGAACGACCGGCGCTGCGTTCGCTTGTTGGGTAGGTGGCAGGTTGTCCGGGGTGATGTTCATCAGACGCAGGGTGCCGGACATCACGCGGCTGAACACCGGCGCAGAGACCAGGCCACCGAAGTAACCAGCCTTGGTCGGCTCGTCGATCACCACCACGATGGCGTAGCGTGGATCGCTCATCGGGCCGAAACCGGCGAACAGCGAGCGGTAGGAGTTCTCGGCGTAGCCTTTGGTACCGACCGACGTTTTACGCGCGGTACCTGACTTGCCGCCCACGTGATAGGCCGGCACCTGTGCACGGAATACACCGCGTGGCGCTTCAATCACTTGCTGCAGCATGCCTTGCATGGTCTTCGCGACGGCTTCCGGGAGTACCTGGGTGGTCTGTGGCGCCTTGTCGGTCTTGATCAGTGTCAGTGGCGCCAGGCGACCGTTGTTGGCCAACGCCGAGAACGCGTGAACCAACTGGATCGCCGTCACGGAAACACCGTAGCCGTAGGACAGCGTGGCGGTTTCAGCCTTGCGCCACTCGCGGTAGTTCGGCAGGTTGCCGACACGCTCGCCCGGGAAGCCGAGGCCGGTATCCTGGCCCAGACCGACTTTCTGAGCGAGACGGAAAATCGTCTCGCCACCGATATCGAACGCGATCTTGCTCATGCCGACGTTACTGGAATTGATCAGGATGCCAGCCAGGTCGAGCACCGGCCCTTCGGACTTGGATACGTCCTTGATGGTGTACTTGCCGATCTGCAAGGAGCCCGGATACACCTCGACGGTATCGCTCGGTTTCCAGCGCCCGGTTTCGATCGCGGCGCTCATGGAGATCGCCTTCATGGTCGAACCCGGTTCGAACACGTCGATCATCGCGCGGTTACGCATCATCGCCGGTTGCAGGTTGCGGCGGTTGTTCGGGTTGTAGGTCGGCTGGTTGACCATGGCGAGGATTTCGCCGGTCTTCACGTCCATGATCACCAGGCTGCCGGCCTTGGCGCCGTTCTCGATGATCGCGTTGCGCAACTCGCGGTTGGCCAGGTACTGCAGGCGCAGGTCAATGGACAACGCCAAGGGCTTTCCGGCCTTGGCGTTTTTGGTAACCTGGACATCCTTGATCAACCGGCCGCGCCGGTCCTTGATCACCTGCCGTTTGCCGGGGACCCCGGCCAGCCATTCATCGTAGGCCAGCTCGACACCTTCGCGTCCGTGGTCATCAATGTCGGTAAAGCCGACCATATGGGCCGTGACCTCACCAGCCGGGTAGAAACGGCGGAACTCTTCGATCCCATAGACACCCGGCACTTTCAGGTCGAGTACGGCCTGGCCTTGCTCAGGCGTCAGCCCGCGCACCAGATAAATGAACTCCTTGTTGGCCTGTGCCTCTAGGCGCTCGGCCAGGGCCTTGGGGTCTTGCCCCAGCGCGGCAGCCAGTGCCGGCCATTTTTCCTTGGCCAGCTGCATTTCCTTGGCATTGGCCCACAGGGTGGTGACCGGCGTACTCACGGCCAAAGGTTCGCCATTTCGGTCGGTGATCAGGCCACGGTGAGCCGGGATCGGAATATGCCGAACGCTGCGCGCATCGCCCTGGCCTTTGAGAAAGGCACGGTCGACCACTTGCAGGTCAATGATGCGCCAGGCGATCGCCGCCACCATGACGCCGAGCAGACCCAGCACCAGGCGGAAGCGCCATGGAAAAAGAGCACCTTCGAGTTTCATCATGGCGCCACCATCTGCACTTCGGCGGCACCGGGAATGCGCATTTTCAGTTGTTCAGTGGCCAACACTTCGATACGGCTATGGGCGGTCCAGGTGCTTTGTTCGAGAATCAAGCGCCCCCATTCGGCCTGCGCCTTATCGCGCACGCTCAACTCGCTGTACAACGCGTTCAGCAACTGACGGTTCCAGTGTGCGCTGTAGGACACGCCTATGGCCGACACGAGCACGCCAACGAACAACAGCAGCATGAAAAAGCTTCCGCCGGGCAGTGGCTTGGCGAAAAGCTTGCTCACCGCAGCTTCTCCGCCACACGCATGACAGCACTGCGCGAACGTGGGTTGGCCTTCAGCTCGGCATCGGAGGCCGTCTGCGCTTTGCCATGGATCTTGATTTTCGGTTCGAAGGCGACGTGCCGAACCGGCAGGTTGCGTGGCAGGTTGTCGGCTTCGCCTTTAACCAGCTTGCGCATGAACAGCTTGACGATGCGATCTTCCAGCGAATGGAAGCTGATGACCACCAGGCGACCGCCCACTTCCAGGCTCTCCAGCGCCGCTTCAAGGCCGGCTTCCAGATCGCCCAGTTCGTTGTTGACGTGAATGCGCAGGCCCTGGAATGCACGGGTTGCCGGGTTCTTGCCCTTTTCCCAGGCAGGATTCGCCACTTTCAGGACTTCAGCCAGATCGGCAGTGCGCTCGAACGGCTTGATATCGCGACGTTCGGCGACGGCACGGGCCATGCGCCCGGAAAACCGCTCTTCGCCGTATTCCTTGAACACTCGGGCGATTTCTTCCACGGGCGCGGTGTTGACGAATTCGGCCGCGCTGATCCCGCGGGACGGGTCCATGCGCATGTCCAGCGGACCATCGTTGAGAAAACTGAAACCGCGCTCCGGGTCATCCAGCTGTGGCGAAGAGACGCCTAGGTCGAGCAATACACCGCTGACCTTGCCGTTCATGCCGCGCGCGGCGACTTCCGCACCCAGCTCGGCAAAGCTGCGCTGCACAACGACAAAGCGGCCGTCTTCGGCCGCTAGCGTCTGCCCGGTGGCAATCGCTTGAGGGTCTTTGTCGAACCCTAGCAACCGACCATCGGGACCGAGCCGGCTGAGGATCAACCGGCTGTGTCCGCCGCGTCCGAACGTGCCGTCCAGATAGCAGCCATCAGGACGTACGGCGAGAGCCTCGACGGCTTCGTCAAGCAGTACGGTGATGTGGTTAAAGCCGCTATCTATAGTCACAGGATCAATTCACGCAGTTCGTCAGGCATCGCGCCCGGTTCTTGAATAGCAGCCAGGTCAGCGGCAGCAACCGCATCCCAGGCATCCTCGTCCCACAATTGGAACTTGTTCAGTTGGCCTACCAGCATCGCGCGCTTATCCAACTTGGCATATTCACGAAGACGCGGCGGAACCAGAAAACGACCACTGCCATCGAGCTCGAGGTCGACGGCATTACCAATCAGTAAACGTTGCAG
Source organism: Pseudomonas sp. GW823-FHT06B06 (assembly GCF_058795195.1). Lineage (NCBI taxonomy): Bacteria > Pseudomonadati > Pseudomonadota > Gammaproteobacteria > Pseudomonadales > Pseudomonadaceae > Pseudomonas > Pseudomonas sp. GW823-FHT06B06. Next base: position 21,392 of record NZ_JBXAHO010000023.1, read on the forward strand.
ACGACGGTTCGCTTCATGAAGCGAAGGCAGTGCGCGCAGTTTGGTTTCAATAATTTCCCACTCATCGAGGGGGTAAACACACAAACACGGATCAACGGCATCAATTGTGACAATTAACTGCCCGGAACTTCGCGAAACCAGCTCGTCACGGTACCGGCTCGGCATGGCGAGACGGCCCTTTGCATCGAGACTGATAGCGTTGGCTCCGCGAAACACGTCAGCGTTTCTCCAAATTCTAGCGTTTCTAGCTCAAAAAACCCACTTCATGCCACTTTCCGCCACTTGCGCACACTATAGGAATGCGCCCACCGCACCGTCAAGGCGCGCTTTAAAGGAAAACCCTTACAGAACTGAGATTTAGGAGCATATAGAGGGGAGCAAGCAGGATCAGGCAGATGAAAACGCCCAATAACTTGAATCAGCACAAGGGGCTGCGCTCGGAAGTTAAAGTGATTTATTAAGAGTAAGATTTTTTTGGTATTACGAAAGTGATAATGCGGACGTTTGGGAAAGGAGGGTAATTGCCATCATCAGGCCCCTGCTCAATGAGTTAAGCAGAGGGGAGAAAAAAGGTGGAGAGTCGATCTGTAAGCCGGGTTCTGTCTTGAACAGTCATTCGTCTACGATGGCCATCACTGGACACCTTTAGCAACCTACCCGGTCCCAGCGCGGGCCACGCCTTGGGACCCTATTTGGTCTTGCTCCAAGTGGGGTTTACCTAGCCACGAACTGTTGCCAGACGTGCGGTGCGCTCTTACCGCACCTTTTCACCCTTACCGGCGCCGAAGCGCTTAGGCGGTTATTTTCTGTGGCACTTTCCGTAGGCTCACGCCTCCCAGGCATTACCTGGCACTTCGCCCTATGGAGCCCGGACTTTCCTCCCCCCCCTAATTTTCATAGAGGGCAGCGACTGTCCGATCGACTCTCCGCCGCGAAGGTTAACGGCAGAGCGACCGAAGAACAAGTGATAAACGCCTCCGGCCACGCCAGCGCGTCGGTTTTACTCGCCTTTCTGTTTATCCAGCGCGACCTGATAGAGAACATTCTTGCGCTCGCCGGTAATTTGCGCGGCCAACGCCGCTGCACGCTTGAGCGGCATCTCTTCAAGCAACAGATCGAGGATCCGCATCGCCTCACTGCTGACAGCGCCTTCTTCCTCGGGAGCCGTCCACCCCGCCACCAGCACCACGCACTCACCCCGCTGCTGATTACTGTCCGACTCGACGAACTCGCGTAACTGGGCGAGCGGCAAGCCCTTGAGCGTTTCGAACGTCTTGGTCAACTCCCGCGCCAGCAAAGCCGGGCGTTCGGCACCGAACACCTGTTCCATGTCCTGCAGGCATTCGAGGATACGGTGCGGCGCCTCATAGAAAATCAGCGTGCGCGATTCCTCCTTGATGAGCTCCAGGCGCGCACGACGCCCCACTGCCTTGGCCGGCAGGAAGCCTTCGAAGATGAAGCGGTCCGACGGCAAACCCGCCGCCGACAGCGCCGCAATCAACGCACAAGCCCCCGGCACCGGCACCACGTTGATACCCGCCGCACGCGCCTGACGAACCAGGTGATAGCCAGGATCGGAAATCAGCGGCGTGCCGGCATCGGAAATCAATGCGACATCGTCACCCGCGAGCAAGCGGGTAATAAAGCGGCTACCTTCATCACGCTCGTTATGCTCATGACAGGCAGCCAGGGGCGTGGGAATGCCGAAATGCTGCATCAGGCGCTGGGAGTGACGGGTGTCCTCGGCGGCAATCAAGGCGACCTCACGCAGAATCTTCAGCGCCCGGGCACTGATATCGTCCAGGTTGCCGATGGGCGTCGCCACCACATAGAGCGAGCCAGCAGCGGAATTCAAAGCACCTGGAGCAGTCAAAGCGCACACCTCATGATCGGTAAAACGGCCATTGTAACGCGTAGCGACGCTCGCGATACGGGCAAGCGACACCCGCTTTTGCGGCCTTTTGTGGCGCACAGCAACATTTACACCCGCTAAATTGGTCGATTCGCACGACCGACATCGCGCCCCGGCCAGTGCTTGGGTACAATTCCACGCTAATTTGATCGAGTATCAGGAACACTACATGATCGCTTGCCTGCGGCTGTTCTCTGCCCTATGCCTCGCTGCCTTGCTGGCGGCTTGCGCCAGCTCGCCCTCCTCCAGCCTTGGCGAACTTCCACGGACCCCGGATGCCAGCATCGAGCAACTGCTCGAAAAGGCCACCCAAAGCAAATCGCCGGAAGACGCGGCGCTGCTGCGCCTGAGCGCAGCCGACCTGGCCTATCGCCAGGGCAATGCCGGCCAGTCCGCGCAGATCCTGCAACAGGTCCCAGTGGAAACACTCAAGCCGGGCCAGCAGATCTTCGCCAACACCCTGGCGGCCGAACTGGCCATGACGCGCAACCAACCGAAAGCCGCGCTAACCGCCTTGAGCCATCCAAGCCTGCAGCGCCTCGGTGAAATGCCGGAAGAGCAACAGGTGCGCACCGGCACCGTTCGCGCCCGCGCCCTTGAAGCCGATGGCCAAACCCTCGCCGCCGCACGGGAACGCATCTTCATCGCCCCACTGCTCAGCGGTGAAGCCGCCAGCAAGAACCACGAGGCGATCTGGGTCTTGATCGCTTCGCTGCCGACCGACCAATTGCAGCCAACCACCACCGACGATCTTGGCGGCTGGATGGCCCTGGCGCTGGCAGTGAAATCTGCCGGCACCCTGGAGCAGCAGCAGGCGGCGATCGACAACTGGCGCGCCCAGAATCCGAAACACCCGGCCGCCAAACAGCTTCCACTGCCGCTGACCAACCTCAAGGACCTGGCCAGCCAGCCCCTGAGCAAGATCGCCCTGCTCCTGCCGCAGGACGGCCCGCTGGCATCGGTTGGCAAAGCATTGCGCGAAGGCTTCATGGCCGCCCACTACCAGGCACAACAAGCCGGGCAGAAACCGCCAGCCATCGAGTTCTATGACAGCTCGCGCCTGACCTCGCTCGACGAGTTCTATCGCAAGGCCCAGGCCGATGGCGTGCAACTGGTGGTAGGCCCGCTGGAAAAACCACTGGTCAAACAGCTCAGCGCCCGACCACAACTGCCTATCACCACGTTGGCGCTGAACTACAGCGAAGGCGCACAAGGACCCGCCCAGCTGTTCCAGTTCGGCCTGGCCGCTGAAGACGAAGCCCGCGAAGTATCGCGCCGCGCTCGCGCCGATGGCTTGCATCGCGCCGCCATCATGGTCCCCAAGGGCGAGTGGGGCGACCGCGTACTCAAGGCGTTCAGCCAGGACTGGCAAGCCAATGGTGGCAGCATCGTCGCCACCGAGCGTGTCGACCAGCCGGTACAACTGGCCCAGCAGATTGCCGACATGTTCCAGCTGCGCCAGAGTGAAGGTCGCGCCAAGAGCTTGCAATCCACTGTTGGCTCGCAGGTAGCCGCCCAGCCGTCGCGTCGCCAGGACATCGAGTTCATTTTCCTCGCCGCAACGCCCCAACAGGCGCAGCAGATCAAGCCGACCTTGAACTTCCAGTACGCGGGTGACGTTCCGGTCTACGCCACGTCCCACGTCTTCAGCGCCAGCGGTGACGTCAACCAGTACAACGACATGAATGGCGTGCGCTTTTGCGAAACCCCATGGCTGCTGGACGCCAATGACCCTCTGCGTCGCCAGGTCACCGCGCAATGGCCGCAAGCGGCCGGCAGCCTGGGTCGCCTGTACGCCATGGGCGTGGACGCCTATCGCCTGGCGCCACGCCTGGGCCAGCTCAAGGCCCTGCCGGACAGCCGCATCGAAGGTCAATCGGGCAGCCTGAGCATGACCCAGAACCAGCGAGTGGTGCGTGAGTTGCCATGGGCGGAGTTCGTCAATGGTCAGGTGCAACGCTTGCCGAACACCCCGCGCTGATGCCTGAAAGGTCTCGCCAGCAATGCGGTAAAGATGCCGAGCGCCATGCGCTCGAGCATCTTCAGCAACACGGCCTGCAGCTACTGGCGCAGAACTGGTTGTGTAAACGCGGCGAGCTTGATCTGGTCATGCTGGAGGGCGATACAGTAGTATTCGTTGAAGTTCGCTACAGAAAGAACACTCAATGGGGTGGCGCGCTCGATAGCATCGATGAGCGCAAACGGCAAAAACTGATTTTTGCCGCGCAGTATTTTCTCCAGCGAGAGTCGCGCTGGGCAAACTCCCCTTGCCGCTTCGACGTGGTTGCGATCGACAGCAACCTCGATCAGTTGAACTGGTTGCAAAATGCCTTCGACAGCTGATTGCCTACGCCCCGAACCGGACACTACCACTCAACACTTTTGCTCTTTGCTTTGCGGGCTGCACATTCACGTGCCGGACAGCCGCGCTCATTAAGGTCACACAGATGGACATGCAATCCCGAATTCGCCAGCTTTTTCAGGCCAGTATCGACACCAAGCAACAGGCGATGGAAGTACTTGCACCGCACATCGAGCAAGCCAGCCAGGTGATGGTCAACGCCTTGCTCAACGAGGGGAAGATGCTTTCCTGCGGCAATGGTGGTTCCGCTGGCGACGCCCAACACTTTTCGTCCGAGCTGCTCAACCGCTTCGAGCGCGAACGCCCGAGCCTGCCAGCCATTGCGCTGACGACGGACAGCTCGACGATCACCTCGATCGCCAACGACTACAGCTACAACGAAATTTTCTCCAAACAGATCCGTGCTCTTGGCCAGCCGGGCGATGTGCTGCTGGCAATTTCCACCAGCGGCAACTCGGCAAACATAATTCAAGCGATCCAGGCCGCACATGATCGCGAAATGATTGTCGTAGCATTGACCGGTCGCGATGGCGGCGGCATGGCGTCGCTGCTTTTGCCTGAGGACGTAGAGATTCGCGTACCGGCCAACGTTACCGCACGTATCCAGGAAGTCCACCTGCTGGCGATCCACTGCCTTTGCGACTTGATCGACAGCCAACTGTTCGGGAGTGAAGAATGACCCCTAATCGCCTCGGCCTACTGGCCCTGACCCTGTGCCTCGGCATCAGCGGCTGCACCTCGGTGGTTAATGCCAGCCGTGAAGCGCCGATTGAAGATGATCGCGGCACCCGCACTTTCGGCAGCAAGATCGACGACTCATTGATCGACACCAAGGTCGGCGTCAACATCGCCAAGGCCGATCCGGCCCTGGACAACGATTCGCACATTGTCGTCACCAGCTTCAACGGCGTCGTGCTGCTCGCCGGGCAAACCCCGCGTGCCGACCTCAAGGCCAAGGCCGAACAGGCCGCTGCCGCCGTCCAGCGGGTGAAGACGGTCCACAACGAACTGCAGGTCCTGCCACCCTCTGGCTTCCTTGCCCGCCAGAACGACACCTGGCTGACCTCCAAGATCAAGACCCAGATGCTCACCGATCCGAACATCCCCGGCTCGCGCATCAAGGTGGTCACCGAGAACGGCATCGTTTACCTGCTGGGCTTGCTGACCAAGCAGGAAGCCGCCCAGGCGACGAACCTGGTGCAAGGGGTTTCCGGTGTGCAGAAGATTGTGAAGCTGTTTGAGTACATCGACTGACCCCACTCCTGTAGGAACTGCCGCAGGCTGCGATCTTTTGATCTTAAAAGACAAAATCAAAAGATCGCAGCCTCGTTTCACTCGACAGCTTCTACGCTTGAAGGTGGTGAAGTAATAAAAAAGGCGATCCTTTCGGATCGCCTTTTTTATTACTTCACCACCTTCAAACTTGGCCGCCCGCTGGGTCGCGGTGGCTCGCTGTCCGGAGGCGGAATATCATCATCCGGCTCGATCTCTTCCTCGTCCTCCATGGGCGACTCCAGATCGAACACCATGCCCTGGCCATTCTCCCGGGCGTAGATGCCCAGGATCGATGCGATAGGCACGTACAGGGTATGCGGCACCCCACCAAAGCGGCCTTCGAAGCTCACCGCCTCGTTGTCCATGTGCAAATGACGCACGGCCTGTGGCGATACGTTCAGGACGATCTGGCCATCACTGGCAAAGCCTTGCGGCACCTGCACCGAGGGATACTCGGAATTAACCAGCATGTGCGGGGTACAATCGTTATCAACAATCCACTCGTAGAGCGCGCGGACCAGATAAGGTCGACTGGAGTTCATATCGGCTCCTTAAGCCTTAGCGCATGTCGCGTTCGACACCAGACAGACTCGCCTGGAAAGCCTCACGCGCAAACTGGCGCTCCATATAATCAAGCAGCGGCTTGGCTGGCCGCGGCAGTTCTATACCCAGAATCGGCAATCGCCAGAGTATTGGCAATAGGCAGCAATCCACCAGGCTTTGTTCCTCACTGAGGAAAAATGGCTTGTCGGCAAACAGCGGCGAAACGCCTGTCAGGCTCTCGCGCAACTCTTTACGCGCCACTGCACGCGCCGCTTCCTTGGTCCGCGAATCCAGGATCAGATCCACCAGACCACACCAGTCACGCTGAATACGATGAATCAGCAAACGACTGTTGGCGCGCGCCACCGGATAGACCGGCAACAGCGGCGGATGTGGGTAACGCTCATCCAGATATTCCATCACCACCGTAGATTCCCACAGCGCCAGGTCACGATCGACCAGCGTCGGCAAGCTGCCGTAAGGGTTCACTTCGATCAGTTTAGGCGGCTGGCGACCAGCCTCCACATAAATGATCTCGGCGCTGACACCTTTCTCTGCCAGTACGATTCGCACTCGGTGGGAATAGTGGTCGGCGGGGTCGGAGTAACAGGCCAACCGATTGGTCACGCCCATGGCGATCCTCCTCGCTTGTTGAAATGATCGGAAGCGGAAAAACGAGCGCGCCCAGAGGGCGCCTCCCGTAACGCAGTACCTGGCTCACCAGGCTCGTTACCCTTTCAGAGGCGCCCTTGGGCGCGCGCGATTAACAGCAATTGCTTGAAGCTTTATCAGTGCACATCTTTCCAGTATTCGCGCTTGAGCAAGTAAGCGAATACGAAGAAGAACGCCAGGTACAGCAATACGTACGTACCGATGCGCTGATGTTGCAGCTTAACCGGGTTAGCCGAGTAAGCCAGGAAGGTTACCAGATTCTTGACCTTCTCATCGAACTGCTCTTCGGTCAGGGCACCACTCTTCGGCACAATGGTCAGCTGATCGCACGCTTCATGAGTCAGCGCCGTACCGGTCAGCGGATCATATTGCTTCTTGCCGTCCTCGACGATCTGAACCTGTTTGCAACCGACAACCTGGCGCCCCTGCAGGCCGACCAGCACGTTAGGCATGCCCACGTTCGGGAAGACCTTGTTGTTCACACCCCACGGGCGCGACGGATCTTCATAGAACGACTTCAGGTAGTTGTAGAGCCAGTCGGTACCACGCACACGAGCGACCAGGGTCAGGTCAGGCGGTGCCGCACCGAACCAGGCCTTGGCGTCAGCTGGCTGCATGCCGATGTTCATGTGATCGCCGATCTTGGCGCCGGTGAACACCAGCTTGTCGAGCATCAGCTCATGGGGGATGCCGAGGTCATCGGCAACACGCTCATAACGCTGGAACTTGGCGCTGTGGCAGCCCATGCAATAGTTGGCGAACGTACGTGCGCCATCCTGCATGGCAGCCTTGTCGGAAACGTCGATATCGACCTTTTCCAGCTCCGGGCCACTCGATGTCGATGCGAAAGACAGTACAGGCATCGCCGCAAGAATCAGTACAGCAAATAGTTTTTTCATCAGCCAGTCACCCTTTCCGGAACCGGTTTGGTCTTCTCGAGCCTGGTATAGAACGGCATCAGGATGAAGTAGGCGAAGTACAGGAAGGTACATACCTGCGACAGCAACGTACGGCCCGGAGTCGGCGCCAGGACACCCAGCACACCCAGGATCACGAACGAAATGCAGAACACCCAGAGCCAGATCTTGCTCAGCCAGCCCTTGTAGCGCATCGACTTGACCGGACTACGGTCCAGCCACGGCAGGACGAACAGCACGGCGATGGCCGCACCCATGGCGATCACACCCAGGAGCTTGTCCGGAACCGCACGCAAGATCGCGTAGAACGGCGTGAAGTACCAGACCGGAGCGATGTGCTCTGGGGTCTTGAAGGCGTTCGCCACTTCAAAGTTCGGCTTCTCGAGGAAATAGCCGCCCATTTCCGGGAAGAAGAACACGATCGAACAGAAGATGAACAGGAACACCACCACGCCGACGATATCTTTCACGGTGTAGTACGGGTGGAAGGCAATGCCGTCCAGCGGTACGCCGTTTTCGTCTTTGTATTTCTTGATGTCCACGCCATCCGGGTTGTTCGAACCGACTTCGTGCAACGCCAGGACGTGCAGCACTACCAGGCCGAGAATAACGATGGGCAGCGCCACCACATGCAAGGCGAAGAAGCGGTTCAGGGTGATGCCGGAAATCAGGTAGTCACCACGAATCCACTGGGTCAGGTCGTTGCCGATGACCGGGATCGCACCGAACAGCGAGATGATCACCTGGGCACCCCAGTAGGACATCTGGCCCCACGGCAGCAGGTAACCCATGAAGGCTTCAGCCATCAGCGCCAGGTAGATCAGCATGCCGAAGACCCACACCAGCTCACGCGGCTTCTGGTACGAGCCGTAGAGCAAACCACGGAACATGTGCAGATAGACCACGATGAAGAACGCCGAGGCGCCGGTGGAGTGCAGCAGACGCAGGATCGAGCCGTACTCGACGTCGCGCATGATGTACTCGACGGAAGCAAAGGCCTCTTCCGCCGACGGGGTGTAGCTCATGGTCAGCCAGACACCGGTCACGATCTGGTTGACCAGAACGAGCAGTGCCAGGGAGCCAAAGAAATAGAAGAAGTTGAAGTTCTTCGGGGCGTAGTACTTGCTGAGATGGTCTTCCCACATTTTGGTCGCGGGAAAGCGCGCATCAACCCAATCCATGAACTTGCTCATCACGCTTTCTCCGTATCGACGCCAACGACAATGATGTCATCGGTCTCATAGGAATGCGGGGGAACTGGCAGGTTCAAAGGCGCAGGTTGCGACTTGTAGACGCGGCCAGCCAGGTCGTAGTGGGAGCCGTGGCAAGGACAGAAATAGCCACCTACCCAGTCCTTGCCCAAGTCCGCGGGAGCGACTTCGGGACGGAAGGTCGGCGAGCAGCCCAGGTGCGTGCAGATGCCGATCAGCAGCAAAACTTCAGGCTTGATCGACCGCGTTTCGGGGTCGACATAGGTCGGTTGTGTCGAGTTCTTGGAGGTCGGGTCAGAAAGCTGGCCCTCGATCTTTTTCAGATTCCCCAGGATTTCCTCGGTACGGCGGACGATGAACACCGGCTGGCCGCGCCACTCAGCAATCATCTGCTGGCCTGGCTCGATCTTGCTGACATTCACCTTCACCGGTGCACCTGCGGCTTTCGCCTTGGCACTGGGAAACCATGACCCCACGAACGGGACCGCAGCCCCCACCGCTCCTGCAGCACCCACCACGGATGTGGCTGCTACCAAGAAGCGACGCCGGCCTGCATTCACGCCGTCATTGCTCATTCAGTCCTCTCCCATCAGCTTTGTGGCCTGTTAAATCAGGCATCTACTAAGTAAAACTCTGTACTTATAAAAATTTTGCCGAATGGTAATGAAAAGCCCCAATTCTGACAAGGTAATTACCCTGGGGCACCACTGCCAAGCCTTGTAGTATAGGGCCTCTGCTGATGTGGCAAGTTGTCACAGCGCAATTCTTCAAGAAAATTACACGCACAAAAAAACGCCCAGCTCCGTGAGGAAACTGGGCGTTCTTTTTTGAACGTGGAAGCGAATTAACGCTTCGAGTACTGCGGACGCTTACGCGCTTTACGCAGACCAACTTTCTTACGTTCAACTTCACGTGCATCGCGGGTTACGAAGCCGGCTTTACGCAGGGCGCTGCGCAGAGTCTCGTCGTAGTCCATCAGAGCGCGGGTGATGCCGTGGCGGATTGCGCCAGCTTGACCACTCACACCACCGCCGATCACGGTGACGTAGATGTCGAACTTCTCGACAGTCTCAGTCAATTCCAGCGGCTGACGAACTACCATGCGGGCAGTTTCGCGGCCGAAGAAATTATCCAGCGAACGATTGTTGATGGAGATGTTACCAGTACCCGGACGCAGGAAAACGCGTGCGGTTGCGGTCTTGCGACGGCCAGTGCCGTAATTTTGAGTCGCCGACATAATGAACTATTCCGTTAAATCTTCAGTTCTTGGGGCTGCTGAGCAGTATGAGGGTGTGCAGCGCCCGCATAGACTTTCAGCTTACGGTACATGTCGCGACCCAGCGGGTTCTTAGGCAGCATGCCTTTGACCGCGGTCTCGATCACGCGCTCAGGGGCCTTGGCGATCAGCTTTTCAAAGTTGATCGACTTGATGCCGCCCGGGAAACCGGAGTGGGAGTAGTACATTTTGTCAGTGGTTTTAGCGCCGGTAACACGGATCTGCTCGGCGTTGATTACGACGATGTAGTCGCCGGTGTCAACGTGAGGAGTGTACTCAGGCTTGTGCTTGCCACGCAGACGGCTCGCGATTTCGGTGGCCAGACGACCCAGGGTCTGACCAGCAGCGTCGACGACAAACCAGTCGCGCTTTACTGTTTCCGGTTTAGCAGTAAAAGTTTTCATTCTTTATAGCCTCAGGGGCCGCCCTGTAAATTAGACGGCGGATCTTACTGAATAGTGCGTACTTTGACAAGTCAAAGGCAGCCGGATACAGACGCTTTCGGGGGCTCGGGTCGGCGCGTCCGTTCAACGGCAAGATTCTTCGGCGGCGGCGCATCACTTCCACTGCAGAAAGAGGTGCGCAATTATGCAGATTGCGAAAAATAATTCAACCTGCTTTTATGATTGTTTTGCCCAAGGAGCTACCCGATGGAGTATCGCCAGCTAGGCCGAACCAACCTGAACGTGAGCGCAATCTGCCTCGGAACCATGACCTGGGGCGAGCAAAACAGCGAGGCAGACGCCTTCGCCCAGATCGAGCGAGCCAAGGACGCCGGGATCAACTTCATCGATACCGCTGAAATGTACCCGGTGCCGCCCAAGGCCGAAACCTATGCCAGCACCGAACGCTACATCGGCAATTACTTCAAGAGCCGTGGCGATCGCAGCGACTGGATCCTCGCCAGCAAGATCGCCGGCCCCGGCAATACCATCGACTACATCCGCGACAAGAACCTGCGCCACAATCGCCAGCACATCACCGAAGCCGTGGACGCCAGCCTCCAGCGCCTGCAAACCGATTATATCGACCTGTACCAGTTGCACTGGCCGGAGCGCAGCACCAACTTCTTCGGCCAATTGGGCTACAAGCACAAGATCGAAGCCAACCTGACCCCCCTTGAAGACACCCTCGAAGCGCTGGACGAACAGGTCAAGGCCGGCAAGATCCGCCATATCGGCCTGTCCAACGAAACGCCGTGGGGCACCATGCGCTTCCTGGCCCTGGCCGAAGCCCGTGGCTGGCCGCGCGCGGTGTCGATCCAGAACCCGTACAACCTGCTCAACCGCAGTTTCGAGGTCGGCCTGGCGGAAATCGCCATCCGCGAACAATGCGGCCTGCTCGCCTATTCGCCGCTGGCATTCGGTTTCCTGTCAGGCAAGTACGAAGGTGGGGCCCGCCCGCCAAAAGGTCGGCTGAGCCTCTACAGCCGCTTCAGTCGGTATTTCAACCCGCAGTCGGAAGCGGCCTGCAGCCGCTACGTTGCACTGGCCCGCGAGCACGGCCTGGACCCGGCGCAAATGGCCCTGGCATTCGTCACGCAACAGCCGTTCGTGACCAGCAACATCATTGGCGCCACGACACTGGAGCAACTGGACAGCAACATTGCCAGTTTTGATCTGAAGTTGTCGGATGAAGTGCTGGAAGGGATCGAGGCGATCCACAAGGATCATCCGAATCCCGCCCCTTGATTGATCAATAAATCGCCATCGCGGGCAAGCCCGCTCCCACAGTGAGCAGGGTGTTCACAAATGCTGTGTACAGCTCAAAACCTGTGGGAGCGGGCTTGCCCGCGATGGCGCCCTAGCAGTCGCCGCAAGATCAAAGCGACCGCGCAATAATCTCCTTCATGATTTCATTGGTCCCGGCATAGATCCGCTGCACCCGCGCATCCGCCCACGCCCGGGCGATCGGGTATTCCCACATGAACCCGTAACCGCCATGCAATTGCACGCACTCGTCGAGCACCTTGCACTGCAGGTCCGTGCCCCAATACTTCGCCATCGCCGCCGTCGGTACGTCGAGCTTGCCTTGCAGGTGCAACTCCAGGCAGCGGTCGACAAAGACCCGGCCGATCTGAATCTCGGTCGCCATCTCGGCGAGTTTGAAACGAGTGTTCTGGAAGTCGGCAATCGCCTGGCCGAAGGCTTTGCGCTCTCGGGTGTACTCCAGGGTCCATTGCAACGCCGCTTCAGCCGAAGCCAGCCCGCCGATGGCCACGGTGAGGCGCTCCTGCGGCAGTTCCTGCATCAGATAGGCGAACCCCATCCCGGCCTGGCCCAGCAGGTTTTCCCTGGGCACTCGCACGTCCTGGAAAAACAGCTCCGAGGTGTCCTGGGCCTTCATTCCGACCTTTTCCAGCCGCTTGCCCTTGTCGAAACCCGGCGTATTGGCTTCCACCAGAAACAGACTGGTGCCCTTCGCGCCCGCCTTGGGATCAGTCTTGGCCACGACGATCACCAGGTCGGCGAGGAAACCGTTGGTGATGAACGTCTTCGAGCCGTTGATTACATACTCGTCGCCGTCCAGCACGGCAGTGGTCTTCACGCCTTGCAAGTCGGAGCCCGCACCCGGCTCGGTCATCGCAATGGCACTGACCATCTCCCCGGAAACCAGTTTGGGCAGGTATTTGTGTTTCAACGTTTCACTGCCGTAATGCAGGATATAGGGCGCAACGATGTCCGAATGCAGGGAAAAACCGATACCGGTCAATCCGAGGCGCCCTATCTCTTCGATAACCACCGCGCTGTATAGAAAGTCCGCCCCCAACCCGCCGTACTGCTCCGGCAGATGCGAGCACAACATCCCCGCCTCCCCCGCCTTGTTCCAGAGTTGACGGTCGATATAGCCCTGTTTTTCCCATTGCCCATGGAACGGCACCGCTTCTTTCTCGAGGAACGTTCGCACACTGTCGCGAAAAAGTTCGTGCTCGGAGCTGAACAAGGTTCTCGGAATCATGCGGCACCTTATCTTTGTTTTTAAAGGAATGGACCTTCAGAGACTAAGCCTGGCGCCCGATACAGGACACTGGACACATCCGACAAAAAATAAGACGATCCAGCCGTCTGGTGACCACTTTCCCCTATAAGAATAAAGTTGAATTATGTCTAACCAAGCCTCCACGCCCTTGCGGCGCGTCAGCATCCTGGCCATTGACCGGGTTTTCGCTTCCACCCTCATGCAGGCCAAGGACTTCTTCCACCTCGCCAGCCTGCGTTACGGCAAACAACTGGGCCATGGCCTGACGCCAGCGTTCGAAACCCGACTGGTCAGCCCCGATGGCAAACCGGTCAACACCTTCAGCGACGTAGTGATCCCGGTGGACGGCGGCCTGGAAAATGCCGACATCATCGTCATTCCCGCGTTCTGGGACGATTTCGAAACCCTGAGCAAACGTCATCCCGAGGTCCTGTCCTGGCTGCGCCAGCAACATGCGCGCGGCGCTGTACTCTGTGGCGAGGCCACCGGCGTGTTCTGGCTCGCCGAAGCCGGCCTGCTCGATGGCAAGGAGGCGACCACCTACTGGCGCTTCTTCAATGCCTTTGCAGAACGCTTCCCGAAGGTGCAACTCAATCAGGACAAGCACCTCACCGACGCCGACAACCTGTATTGCGCGGGCGGCACTACCTCGGCATGCGACCTGTACGTCTACCTGATCGAGCGCTTCTGCGGCGCCAACGTTTCCCAGGCCGTAGCACGAGACATCCTCTATGAGGTGCAACGCAGCTACTCGCCGGGAAGAATCGGCTTCGGCGGGCAAAAGCTGCATCAGGACGTGATCATCCTGCAGATCCAGCACTGGCTCGAAGAACACTTCGCTGACAAATTCCGTTTCGAAGACGTCGCCCGCGAACATGGCATGAGCATCCGCAACTTCATGCGCCGCTTCCAGACCGCCACCGGCGACAAACCCCTGCATTACCTGCAGCGCCTGCGCATCGAAACCGCCAAAGGCTTGCTGTCCGGCAGCCGCAAGAGCATCAAGACCATCAGTTACGAAGTTGGTTACGACGATGCGAGCTTCTTCGCACGACTGTTCCGCCAACACACGGAGTTGTCGCCGAACCAGTATCGGCAGCAGTTCCAGCAAGCGGCCTGAACCTCAAGGCATTCGCAAAACACTGAGCTGCCGCAGGCTGCGATCTTTTGATTTTTAAGATCAAAAGATCGCAGCCTGCGGCAGCTCCTACAGGGGATATTCAGCGCATAAAAAAAGGCCTGCAAATGCAGGCCCTTTTTATTTTTCGAATCGTCCTACGGCTTGTGCGCCCGGGCCAGGAATTCGTGGGACTGCATTTCGAGCAAGCGACTCAGGGTTCGCTGGAACTCAAAGTTCAGGCGACCACCGGTGTAGAGGTCCTTGAGTTCGACTTCGGCAGAAATGATCAGCTTGACGTTGCGATCGTAGAATTCGTCGACCATGTTGATGAACCGTCGGGCGATGTCGTCGGTCGTGACGCTCATCTGCTCGACACCGCTGAGCAACACGGCGTGGAAGATCTTGCCCAGTTCGATGTAGTCGTTCTGGCTGCGCGGGCCGTCGCAGAGTTCGCGGAAGTCGAACCACGCCACGTCGTCACAGGTGCGAAGGGCACGAATTTCGCGGTTCTCGATCATCAGCACGTCGTTTTCGATCGCTGCGGTGCATTCCGGCGTCAGCGCGCGGAAGCTCTTGCGCAGGCTTTCGTGGGAGGCTTCGTCGAGCGGGAAGTGGAACAGCTCCGCTTGTTCGAGGTGACGCAGGCGATAGTCGACGCCGCTGTCGACGTTGACGATCTCGGTGTTTTGCTTGATCAGCGCGATGGCCGGCAGGAAGCGCGCGCGTTGCAAGCCGTCCTTGTACAGGCCGTCCGGCACGATGTTCGACGTCGCGACCAGGGTGACACCGTTCTTGAACAGTTCTTCCATCAAGGTGCCGAGGATCATGGCGTCGGTGATGTCGGAGACGAAGAATTCATCGAAGCAGATCACCCGGGCTTCGGTGGCGAAGCGCTTGGCAATGATGGTCAGCGGGTTTTTCTCGCCGCCCAGGGTCTTCATCTCTTCGTGCACGCGCTTCATGAAGCGGTGGAAGTGAGTCCGGGACTTTTCCTTGAACGGCAGCGCTTCGAAGAAGGTGTCGACCAGGTAAGTCTTGCCGCGACCCACGCCGCCCCAGAAGTACAGGCCCTTGACCGGCGCCTGATCCTTCTTGCCAAACAGTTTGCCCAGCAGGCCCGGCTTGTTCTGCTCGGCCGCGACCAGATCGTCGTACAGGCGCTGCAGATGACGCACGGCAGTTTCCTGCGCGGCATCATGGAAGAATTCCGGGCGTTTCAGATCAGCTTGATATCGTTCTAGGGGCGTCATAATTCGTTAGCAAGGCAACAAAAACGGGCCGTCACTGTAGCGATGGCCCGTGGGAATGGCAATCAGCCCTTGGTCGGGCCGAGCCGTTGATTATTCCTGGACTGGCGTCAGGGCGATCCGCAAAGCCTCGATCGCCGCATCACGCGCGCCGCTGTCAGCGAACGCCGGGCTGTCACCCACGCACTGATCTTCAAGCCAGACGCTGAAGCCCAGGGCTTCGCTGCGCACGTCCAATGGCTGGCCCGACTGCAGCTGTTTGGTCACCTGCCCGGCGGTTTTACCGTCGGCGAAGTTGCGCGACAGCAACAGTTGCTCGCCATCGGCCGCCAGCAAACGGAAGCGGAAACTGCCGTCATCTTCACGGAAGCTGACAAAACGCGCAGCCTTCGCGGCTTTCTTCTTGGTGGTCGTTGCCACTTGAGCCTGGGCAACGAACGAACGCAGGCCTACCGCTTCGCGCAATTCGTTGAGGAAAGGAGTCGCGACTGTCCGCGCCTTTTTCGCCCCGTGCTGCAGGATGTCTTCAAGATCCGCCGGGCGCTCGATCAGTTGGTTGTAACGCTCGCGGGACTCGCCCAGCTCGCTGTCCAGCAGTTGGAACAGGCGGTTCTTCGCCTCGCCCCAACCCAGCCCCTGCAGCAGGTCGCTGCGGAATTCGTCAGCTTGCGCGGGGGTGGTGAACGCCTGGAACAAGGTGAACAGGTGCGAATTGTCCGGATCTTTTGCCTCACCCGGTGCACGGGAGTCGGTGACGATACGGGAAATCGCATCCTTCATTTCTTTGGCGCTGCTGAACAACGGAATGGTGTTGTCGTAGCTCTTGGACATCTTGCGGCCGTCCAGGCCCGGCAGCGTGGCCACGCTTTCCTCGATCAACGCCTCAGGCATGGTGAAGAATTCCTTGCCCTGGCCGAACAGGTGGTTGAAGCGCTGGCCGATGTCCCGGGCCATCTCCACGTGCTGGATCTGGTCGCGACCGACCGGCACCTTGTGCGCGTTGAACATCAGGATGTCCGCGGCCATCAGCACCGGGTAGCTGTACAGGCCCATGGTGATGCCGGCGTCCGGGTCTTCACCGGTCTCGATGTTCTTGTCCACCGAGGCCTTGTAGGCATGGGCGCGATTGAGCAGGCCCTTGGCGGCGACGCAGGTCAGCAGCCAGGTCAGCTCGGGGATTTCCGGAATGTCGGACTGACGGTAGAAGGTCACGCGGTCCACATCCAGGCCACCGGCCAGCCAGGTCGCGGCGATCTCCAGGCGCGAGCGCTGGATGCGCAGCGGGTCATCGCACTTGATCAGGGCGTGGTAGTCGGCCAGGAAATAGAACGAATCGGCATTGCTGTCACGGCTGGCAAGGATCGCCGGGCGGATGGCGCCTGCGTAGTTGCCCAGGTGCGGCGTGCCGGTGGTGGTGATGCCGGTGAGGATACGGGTACGAGTCGTCATGGGTAATCGCTTGTCAGACTGCAATCAATTCGAGAGACGCGGCAGGATCAGATCCTTGAGATCGGTCAGCTTGCCATGAAAAAAGTGTCCGCATTCTGCCACTTTCAGCAGCTCATGGGGACGTTCGAGCTTGTCGGACCATTGGTAAACCAGCTGCGGATCGATCACTTCGTCGGTTTCCGGCTGGATCAACGTCAATTCGCCCTGCTGCGGCAGTTGATCTTCAGCGCCCAGACGCATGACCGCCGGTGCGACCATGAAAAGATGCTTGAGCTTCTCGCCCTTGGCCTCGAGGCGCCCGCCGAGACTTGCTGCAACAAAGCCGCCGAAGGAAAAACCGAACAGGGTCAGCGGCAATTCCGGGTGTCGGGCCCGAAACCATTCGGCGACGGCCTGGGCATCGTCGACTTCGCCGGTGCCCATGTCGTGGGTGCCTTCGCTGGCACCGACGCCCCGATAGTTGAAGCGCAGGGTGATCAGTCCGGCGTCGCGCGCAGTGCGCTGCAACGTCGAGACCACTTTGTTGAGCATGGTGCCACCTTGCACCGGGTTCGGATGACAGATGAGCGCCAGGCCACGCGACTGCTCGTTGTCCAGGTACAGTGCTTCCAGTTGGCCGACAGGGCCATCAATCACTACAGGTGTTTCGCGCATAAGCAAGGAAGGAACTCCGTGACCTCGAATCGGGTCGACTCGTCTAGCAAATTGTCTGTGGCTGTCTATTGCGAGTGAATCGCGGTATACAGCGCAGGTTCGAGCCGTTAACGTAAAGCAAAGCCGTTTATAGAGGAAGGACTCGTGGAACACTCGCTCTTAGTTTGGTTGTTACCGACTCTTGCCCTGGTTGTGGGTGTCGCCATTGGGTTTCTGATCGCTCGCCTTGCGCCGAATGCCGCGCCTAGCAGCACGCAACGTCAGCTGGACGATATTCAGGAACGTTTCGACAATTATCAGAACGAAGTGGTGACCCACTTCAACAGCACAGCGACACTGGTCAAGAAACTGACTCAAAGCTATCAGGAAGTGCAGGATCATCTCGCCGAGGGTGCCAACCGCCTGGCCCTGGACGAACAGACTCGTCAACGCCTGCTGGCTTCCCTGCACGCCGATGCAACGCAGGCTCCACGGGAACGCCTGACGCCGCCGCGCAATCAGGAACCACCGCGCGACTACGCACCGAAAGCCCCGAACGCGCCGGGCATGCTCGATGAGCATTACGGCCTGAAGAAGTAATCAGGTTTCAGGTGTGAAAAAGCCCTCGGACATGTGAATGTTCGAGGGCTTTTTGTTTCTGAATGCCTCTTTGCCTGTGCCGGCCCCTTCGCGAGCAGGCTCGCTCCCACAGGAATATGCGCTTCAAATGTGGGAGCGAGCCTGCTCGCGATGGGGCCCGTTGTGGCAACACAAAAAAACCGCCCGGTCTGTTTAAGATCGGGCGGTTTTTATGCCTGGGGTTCAGTCAGGCGACGTTGCCTTATTGCTGAGCACCGTACTGCTGGCCTGGAATCGCCTTCAGGTTGACCTCTACCCGGCGATTCTGCGCCCGACCATTGGCATCGGCGTTGCTGGCGACCGGGTTATCCGGGCCGGCGCCGCGGGCGCTCAGGTTGGCGCCGCTCACGCCTTGCGAGGTCAGGTAGGTCGCCACGCTCTGGGCACGACGCTGGGACAGGTCCATGTTGTGCTGGCGGCTGCCGGTGCTGTCGGTGTAACCGACGATTTCGATCTGGTTCTGGTTGAACTCTTTCAGCGAGCCGGCCAGGTTGTTCAGCGGCTGGTAGAAGCTCGAAGCGATGTTCGCCGAATCGGTGGCGAACGTGATATTGCCCGGCATGATCAGCTTGATCTGATCACCCTCACGCTGCACTTCGACACCGGTGTTGGCCATGCTGGCACGCAGTTTTTTCTCCTGCTGGTCGGCGTAGTAGCCGTAACCCGCGGCGGAAGCACCCACTACAGCAGCACCAATGAGCGCGCCCTTGCCACGGTTGTCGTGGTTGATGGCAGCACCGGCCACTGCACCTGCCAGAGCCCCAAGGCCACCGTACTTGGCGGTTTTGCTCATGCCCGTGGAGCCGCTATCGGCCTGGCCCTGGTTGTCGTAGGGGTTGGGCGATGCGCAACCGGCCAACAAAGCCACGGCAGTAGCGACAATAATCAAACGAGGCGTGGTGAACATGTAGAGCTCCTACTTTTTTGCATTCTGTGGTGCAACGGTTTCAAGCATCGAACCATTGCCGGCGTTGGATCATTTCCCGAGGTAAAAATTCCACTCGTTACAAATCAGGCGCGAACAAAAGGGTTCTCGCGCATTTCATCACCCAAGCGCGTATCCGGACCATGTCCGGCCACGACCGTCGCCTCTTCGTCGAGGGTATACAAGCGCTGCTTGATCGAACGCACGATGGTCGCCTGATCGCCGCCCCATAGATCCGTGCGCCCTACCCCGCGCCGGAACAAGGTATCCCCGGCGATCAGCAGCTTCGCGTCGGCGAACCAGAAGCTCATGGAGCCTGGGGTGTGACCCGGTGTGTGCAAAGCCACACCACAACCACACGCCAACTCTTCATCGTCTGCCAGCCAGCGGTCCGGTGACGGTACCGGCGTGTAGGGCACGCCGAACATCTGGCATTGCATCTCCAGGTTGTCCCAAAGAAATTGATCTTCCTTGTGCAGATGCAGGGTGGCGCCGGTTTTTTCCTTCAACTGGCCAGAGGCCAGGAAGTGATCGAGGTGCGCGTGGGTGTGAATGATACTGACCACCTTCAAGCCCAAAGCATCGAGCCGCGCGAGGATCAGTTCGTGATTGCCGCCCGGGTCGACCACGATGGCTTTTTTCGTGATCGGGTCGCCGATGATCGTGCAGTTGCACTGCAACGGGCCGACAGGGAAGGTTTCGCGGATCAGCGCAGGTTTGGCAGCGTCCATGGGTGTTCCTGGGAAAAATGGATGGCCTATTCTGGCACAGGCATGTCCGATTGCGGGGACGTGAGGGACCCAACGCTACACCAACACCCCCAATTCCTTCGCCCGCGCCACCGCCTGCGTGCGCCGCTCTACCCCCAGCTTGCTGTTGATATGGCTGGCATGGGTTTTCACCGTATGCAGCGAAATGAACAGCTGGTCGCTGATTTCCTGATTCGAGCAGCCTTGGGCGATCAGGCGCAGGACGGCCATTTCCCGGGTGCTGAGTTGTTCTGACGCGGGGATGGGCTCCAGCGTCGGGCGAGAGGTCATGGCTGGAAGTTTGTCTGCAAGTTCCTGGGTAACCGGGGTCGGCGCACAGAGTTGAAGCTGCCCACGCAGCCAGTCCGGATGCTCGGCCAATAGCTTTTCAAAGGGTTGCAATACGCCGCCGGCTGCGGCGTCCAATGCCTGGACCAGCGCCTTGCGGGCCTCGGGTTCGCGCCCGCTGGCCAGCAACAGCGAAACTTTTTGCGTCAGCGCCATTGCACTGAGCATCTGCCGACCGGTTTGCTGACCATGTTCGAGCAGCGCGTTCAATCGCCCTTCGGCCAGCATCGGCTGGTTCTGGATGACCTCCAGCAACGCTTGCTGCAGTTCGATGTGCAGCGGCAGTTGCGGATGGAACTCCGGTGGCGCGGCGGGTTGCTCGCCGTTGTAGGTCTGCCCCAAGCGCGCCAGCCAGGCTTGCGCCAGGTCGGTACGCCCCTGGGCCAGCCAGAGTTCGCATTTGACCAGGGTAATCATTGCCAGGTAGTAGATCGGCGGCACGTCCCAGATGTGCATCAGCCGCTCGGCTTCGGCGAGCTCGGCAAAGGCCTTGGCGAACTCACCGCTGTTGCCTTCAAGCCGGGCGATCACGCAATGGCCGATCAGCACGCTGATATCACGACAGGCGCGGGCTTCACCTAAACCGGCCTGCAAGCGTAGCCGCGCCGCTTGAGGTTGCAGGCGCAAGGCCAACAGGAAGCCCTCATACAACGTCAGTCGGGCACGTACGGCAAAGAGCCGCTGCGCCGGTAGCCCCTGCAAGCGTTGCAGCCCTTGGCGGACTTCATCCAGTGCTCGCAGTATTTCGCCCCGCGCCTGCAACACACGAGCGCGGTCGTAGTGGGCCAGCGCCTCGAACAGCGGATTGCCAACCCGTTGCGCAAGTTCCAGGGAGTCACGGTTCAACGCCCTGGCACGCCACATGTCGCCATCGGCAATCGCCAGGTTGGACAGGGTCGAAAGGCACATCAATCGCTGGCCATAGCGCTTGCACGGAAGACTCTCCAGCGCTTCGGTGCAGTAACGTAGGGTCAGCTCGCGGTTACCGCGCCCGCGCGCGATGATCCCGCTCAGGGCCAGCCATTGCGCCAGCATCGACTTCTGCGCGGTGGCCGACGGCGCTGGCAGGAAGCGGCTCAGGTGGCTGGCCAGTTCCTCGGCAGCGTCCAGCTGGCAGGCCAGGCCCAACGCCCAGCTGTAGAGCACGATCAGGCGAGGCGTGCTGATCAGCAGGCTATCGGGCAAGTCCATTTTCCAGCGCAGCAACATGCCGACGTTCTGTTCGGCCAGCAGTTGTTCTTCGGAAAGGTTTTGCACCAGGTTTGCCGCAACGTCCAGGTGCCCGGCTCGCAACGCTTGCTCGACCGCTTCATCGAGCAAGCCTTGGGCGTTGAACCAGCGACAGGCACGCAGGTGCAGGCTGGCGGCCGGCACCATCGATTGCGCGCCCGGCCGGGTGCGTAGCAGGTCGGAAAACAGATGGTGATAGCGATACCAGTGGCCGTGTTCGTCCAGCGGCACCAGGAACACTTGGTGGGCAGCCAGGAAGCGCAGGATTTCGGCGCTGTCATGGGCGTCGCGAATGGCGTCGCACAGTTCGCTGCAAAAACGTTCCTGGTGGGCGGTGTCGTAGAGGAAGGCTTGTACCTCGGCGGGCAGGCAATCAATCACCTCCTCCAGCAGGTAATCGCGGATCAATCCTTCCCCACCGTGCAGTGCCTGGGGCATTGCCCCCTGATTGCCTGCCTCGGAGGCGGCCAGCAACCAGAAGCGCAACCCGGCAACCCAGCCTTCGCTGCGCTGGATCAGGTTTTCCAGCGCCTCGCCACGCAACGAACTGCTGTGCCGATCGAGCAGGCTCAAGGCTTCATCGTGGGTCAGGCGCAAATCCTGCTCATGCAACTCCAGCAGTTGGCGCGACAGGCGCAACCGCGCCAGGTGCCAGTCCGGACGCTGCCGACTGGTGACCATCACCAGCAAGCCATCAGGAAGGTGGTTGAGGAAAAACTGCAGGCAGCGATCGAGCACCGGCCCCTGGGCCAGGTGATAGTCATCGAGCACCAGCAACAGGGGGCTCGCCGTCGATAGATGCACGGCCAGCTCGTCGAGCAGCCCGTCCAGCCATTCTTCGAAGGCGAACGGCTGATGACGCTGGCGCATCTTCAATAATCCGAGGGACTGCCTGCCCAGTTGCGGAAAAAAATCCTGCAGGCCTTCGAGCAACCGCTCGAGGAACCGGCCCGGGTCGTTGTCACGCGGACTCAGACCCAGCCAGAGACTTTGCCAGTGCGGCGGCAGTGCCTGACAGAACTCCACCGCCAACGAACTCTTGCCGAACCCGGCCGGTGCGCTGACCAGCAGCAACCTGCCACCGAGACCGGCGCTCAGGCGCTCGCACAAGCGTGGACGCAGCACATGGCCGTCCGGCAATGGCGGCCTGAAAAAGCGCCCGTCCAGCGCGGCGACAGCGATGCTTGCAGGACCTGGTGGTGGGGACAGATCAGTCATGGCCGGCTCTTGTTAGTGTTGCGGGTGGCGGCGTTGCAGATGTCCGCAGACTAGCGGTAAACGAGGACGGAATGAAGGTTATTGCTACAAATGGCTACAAAAAGTCTACACACACTGTAGGAGCGAGCCTGCTCCGGGCGGCGTTCCGACGATGGTCGTGAACGATAGCGCGTGAAGTCTGGCACCACGCGGTGCTCTCTGGTTTTTCGCGAGCATGCTCGCTCCTACAGTGAAAACGCAAAAAAAAACGCCCCGAACCAGTCGGGGCGTTTTTCCGGAGGATGCGGCCTCAGGTCATTGCACGTTAGCGAACACCATCCTGGCGCAATGCCGCCGGGGTGAAGTCGCTGGTGGTGGCAGTGAAGCCGAAGTCATACGCCGACTTCTCTTCGTTCTTCATGCCCAGTGCCAGGTAACGACCCGATTGCAGGTCGTACAGAGCCTCCAGGGTGTACCACGGCACCTGGACGTTGTAATAGTTCTGGGCATGAGCTTCCGCCACGCGCCAGAGTTGATTACGACCGTCGTAGTGGTCGATCACAGCCGCCTGCCAGGTGTCTTCATCGATGTAGAAGTCACGCTTGGCGTAGATGTGGCGCTGACCTTCCTTCAAGGTTGCCACCACATGCCATACCCGGCGCAGCTCGTAGCGAGCCAGGTCCTGGTTGATGTGGCCGGCCTTGATGATGTCGCTGTACTTGAGCTTCGGATCATCGAGCTTGTAGGCGTCGGAAGCGATGTACATCTCTTTCTTGCCTTCGAGCTTCCAGTCGTAACGATCCGGCGCGCCGTTGTACATGTCCAGGTTGTCGGAGGTACGCAGGCCGTCTGCCGCGGTACCCGGTCCGTCATAGGACACTTGTGGCGCACGACGCACGCGACGTTGACCGGCGTTGTAGACCCATGCCGAACGCGGTTCCGCCACTTGGTCGAGGGTCTCGTGCACCAGCAGCACACCACCGGCCAGACGTGCCGGCGCGGTCACTTTCTGCTTGAAGTAGAACAGGATGTTGCCCGGGTTCGCCGGATCGTAGTCCTTCATCTTGTCACGGAATACGAACTGGTCCTGGAAGTACACCAGGCTGAACGAACCGTTCGGCTGTGGCGTGGCTTGGGTGACCAGTCGGGTTACGCTGCCGCCGCGATAACGGGTGATGTGGTTCCAGATGACTTCCACGCCGCTTTTCGGAATCGGGAACGGTATCGCGGTTTCAAAGTTTTTCAGCCCGTTACCGCCTGATACCAGCTCGGTGGTGGTGGCGTTCTTCTTGATGGAGGCGAACACCTCATCCGGCACGGT
Source organism: Pseudomonas sp. GW823-FHT06B06 (assembly GCF_058795195.1). Taxonomy (NCBI): domain Bacteria; kingdom Pseudomonadati; phylum Pseudomonadota; class Gammaproteobacteria; order Pseudomonadales; family Pseudomonadaceae; genus Pseudomonas; species Pseudomonas sp. GW823-FHT06B06. The sequence continues at coordinate 45,397 of NZ_JBXAHO010000023.1, forward strand.
GGCACCGCGATGGGACGGGTAAACCGGCATCTTGTAGGTTTCAGGGTAGCGTTTGAACATCGCGTATTGGCCCGGAGCGAGCTTGGCCTTGTACTGGTCGACGTTCTGCGCGGTGATGGTAAACAGCGGTTTTTCGCTGGCGTACGGATCGGACAGGAAACCCTTGCTGTCGACGCTGCCGGCATTTTTCGGCATCGGTTTCCAGGCCGGGATCGAACCGTCGGCATTGCCCGCCATTTCGGCGCCCATCGGGGTCAGGCTCTTGCCCAGCTTGTCCGCTTCTGCCGCCGGGACCGCTGCCATTACGCTGGTCGCCAGCAACGACAGTCCCAGGACACCGGCGTGGAACAGACTCTTGGTTATTTTCATGTGTGTACTCGTCCTGAAAATAGTGCTTAGAAGTTCACGCCAAAGCTGAGCGCAACGAAGTCGCGGTCATCCACGGTGGTGTACTTGCCGTCGAAGAAGTTGGTGTACGCCAGGCTTGCGGTGTAGGTGTTCTGGTACTCGGCATCGACACCCAGGCTGACCGCCTTGCGACCTTCCTCGAAGTTGCCGCCTGGGCCAGGGGAGTAACCTTCCACGTCGTGGGACCAGGCCACGTTCGGCTTGAGGTTCACACCGGCGAATACGTCGTTGTATTCCCAGATGGCGCGACCGCGATAGCCCCATGAAGTCGCCGTGGTGAAGCCTTCGTTGTTGCAATTGCGGCTGAGGTTGTTGGTCGGCGTACCCGGACCGGCACCGTTGATCGTGCTCTGGTTGAGGGCGATACAGGTATTCTGGCCACCGGTTGCAGGCAGTTCGCCAGGACCGTAGACCGGGTCACGGCCGTAGCGCACGTCGGAGGTGCTTTCCAGACCGCCGACATGGGTCACGCCGACTTCACCCACCAGAGTCAGACGGCTGGCGCCCATGACCTGATCGAAGAAGTGCGTCAGGGTTGTTTGGAACTGGGTCACTTCCTTGCGGCGGTAGCCGTGCAGGTCCGAGCCTGGTGGGGCCGAAAGCAGCGAAGCGTTGGTCAATGCACCGCCCAATGGGCGCACACCGGCGAACAGGATATCGGTGGAGTTGAGCTGCACCGGAGCGTTCGGACGGTAGCTGATCTCACCGCTCCACGCCGTACCGGTAGGCAGGGTGGTGGAGAAGCTCAAGCCGTAGAGGCGGATGTCTTCCGGATACTCGACGAAGTAGCTCGAGTTACCCGCAACGATGAGAGGCGCCAAAGCGCGCAATTGCGCTGGTAAGGCAGCTACACCGGCAAAAGTCGATGCCGGAGCACCAGTGGCGCTGAAGATTGGCGCACGGCTGTGATAATTCATGAAATAGGCACCGAATTCGGTGTCCAGCGGGTCGAACATGTACTTGAGGGATGCGCCCCACTGCCCGCTGTCCCGCGCATCGCGGTCCGGACCACGGCGCACCAGCACACCTTCGTTGTCGACGTCGACGCCCAGTCGCGTCAGTGTTGGCAGCGCGGCGGCCGGAATGGTCGAGCGCTTGTTCAGCACGCGCAGGTTGTTGTCGCAACCGTCGGCAATGATGTCGGGCTGAGAGAAAAACGTACCGCAGTTGTCGACGACAGTCTGGTCCCATTCGATCTGGTAGAAGGCTTCAGCCGAAAGATTGTCGGTGAGGCTCTGCGACACGTAGAACATGTTGACCGGGATCAGGCCTTCCTTGATCTCGGCACCGGGACGGCGGAATGCGGACACATCGATCGGGTTGATCGAGTTGATACCGCTGCCGATGAAGGTACTTTCACCCCAGCTCACCACTTGCTTGCCCAGGCGTACGGAACCCGGCTGATCGGCAATGGCGTAGTTGTGATAGACGAAGGCATCGAGGATTTGACCGCCAGCGGACTTGGCGCCTTCCTTGCGATTGTCGTCGCTGATGTCCTTGAACGGACGGCTTTCGTCCTTGAGTTCAAAGTCGTACCAGTATTTGCCACGGACAAAAATGCCGGTGTCGCCATACTTCAGCTCAAGGTCATGGATGCCCTTGAAGATTTTCGAGAAGGTTTCACCGCTCTTGAAGTTCAGGTGGCCGTCATCGGAAGTCTGGGACAGGCCACGACCGCCGTTGTTGACGCCGATGAGGTTTTTGTTGGCGCTTTCAGTAGACCAACTCGCGCCGATCGACAGGGAAGAGTCGAACTGACCTTCGATTTCACCGATGTTGAAACTGACGCCGAATGCAGGCCCGGCGAGCGTAGAGGCAAGGCTGACGGCCAACGGCAATTTCGCCCGGCGCCAGAACTGGTTTACTGATGTCATCGACGCTTCTCCATGTGCATTTTATTGTTATGGCAAATAGCACTTCTAAAAACGCTTGGATAACAGGGAGCCACGGCTTCCCAAAGTCATTCCAAAGTTGCATCGCCCCGGTTTGTGCGTTTGCTCCGTTCTTAAAAATCCTTGAGCGGACTATAGCCAGCAGGTAGTAGTGCTTGATCCCTCTAAAGTGTGATTTGCGCCTGCCAGGCACTCTGGACCAGTCCTTTGCCATGCCGACACCAGTCGGCCCGGCAAGAATGGCTGAAAATACGAATTTGACAAGCCAAGCGCTTGCTTGGTGGGGCTGGCGTGCCCTTTTGGGCACGCCAAGGGACGCTTAAAGCGTCGAGAGGAAGGTGCTGTTGTTGGCCTGCCACTCGGTGATGTCGACGCGAATTCGCTTCTTGTCGAGCTTACCGACACTGGTCTTGGGAATTTCAGTAACAATGGCGATCTGGCTTGGAATGGCCCACTTGCTCAGGTGCCCCAGTTCCACGAACGGCTTGAGATGCTCCTTGAGTTCCCGGGCTCCAATGGCATGGCCCTCGCGCAGCACCAGCAAGGCAAACGGCCGCTCGCCCCACTGCGGATCGGCAATCCCCACCACTGCTACTTCGCGTACCGCCGCATGGCGACTGATCAGGTCTTCGAGGTCCAGGGAGGAGATCCACTCGCCGCCGGTCTTGATCACATCCTTGATGCGGTCGCGGATATCGATCACGCCCATGCTGTCCAGGGTCGCCACGTCCCCGGTGTGCAGCCAGCCGCCGGCCCAGAGCTCGGCACCCTTCTGCGGCTCGTTGAAATAACCCTCGGTAAGCCACGGGGCGCGCAACACCAGTTCACCTTGGGTTTCACCATCGGCGGGCAGGAAATTGCCTTCGGTGTCGACGATTGCCGCCTCCACCAACGGCCCTGGCACACCGGCCTTGATCCGATAGGTGGTGCGTTCGTCCTCGGAGCCGGCCATCAATTCGTCATTGAGGTGAGCGCACGATACCAGTGGGCCGGTTTCCGACATGCCGTAGGCAGCGGTCAATTGAATGCCCTTGGCCTTGGCCGCGTCGTACAACGCATGATTGAGCGCACTGCCACCGATGACGATTTTCCAGCCTCCGAAGTCGGTGTCCTGGGCAGCCTTGGCATTGAGGACCATTTGCAGGATGGTCGGCACGCAATGCGAGAAGGAGACCTTTTCCTTGCGCCACAACTCCACCAGGTACTCCGGATCGTAGCGTCCCGGATACACCTGCTTGAGCCCGAGCATGGTCGCCACATAGGGCAGGCCCCAGGCATGTACGTGGAACATCGGCGTGATGGGCATGTACACGTCGTTGGTGCCCAGCAGGCGCACGCTGTCGATCGACCCCATGATCGTCGACACGCCCATGGTGTGCAGCACCAACTGCCGATGGGTGAAGTACACGCCCTTGGGATTGCCGGTGGTACCCGTGGTGTAGAACGTGGTCGCCACCGAATTTTCGTCGAAGTCCTGGAAGTCGTAGTGCGGGCTTGCCGCTGCCAGCAATTGCTCGTACTCACCGACGAGGTTTGGCAAGTCGGCCGTCTTTTCCGGGAGGTCGGTCAGGAGCAGGGTTTTCTCGACCGTGGTCAGGTGCCCGGCGATCGCGTTGTACAGTCCCACGAACTCGCTGTTGACCAGGACAAAGCGGTCCACGGCGTGATTCATGGTGTAGAGGATCTGCTCGGGCGACAGGCGCACGTTGATGGTGTGGATCACCGCGCCGATCATCGGAATGGCGAACATGCATTCCAGGTATCGGTGGCTGTCCCAATCCATCACCGCCACGGTATCCCCGGGCTTGACCCCGGCAGCCGTCAGCACGTTGGCCAGCCGTGCGACCCGTTCGATCAGGGTCGGATAGCTGTAGCGCAACTGGTCGCGGTAGACGATCTCACGGGTTTTCTCATAACGCGCACCGGACATCAGCAGCCGTTTGATCAGCAGCGGATACTGGTAAGCGCCTTCGGCTGGGGGGATAACGCGAGTCTGCAACATAAGAATCCCTTTTCTGACTACTCGGTCGTGGCTGTAGAGTGAGCACTGTAGTGCCCCTGATCGCCAGCCAAATCAGCCAAAGGAATGATTTGCAGAGCCGTACGAATACCGGCATTGCGCCAGCATTCGCCGGTAAACGTGGACCGTTAAGCTCAGTGCATCTCGGTCAACGCGAGTTTCACGCCAATGGCGATCAACACCGCGCCCATGGTCCGGTCGAACCAGTGCCCCATGCGGGCGAAACCGGCGCGCACGCGCTGCTGGCTGAACAACATGGCCACCAGGCAAAACCAGATCGCCGTCGCCACCGCCAGGTAAACCCCGTAACCGGCCTGCACGGCCAGCGGCGTATGCGGGTTGATTACTACGGTGAACAGCGACAGGAAAAACAGCGTGGCTTTCGGGTTCAGGCCGTTGGTCACGAACCCGGAAGTGAAGGCGCCACGCGCGGTGCGCTCGCCGGCTTCCTTGTGCAGGTCGTCTGTCACGGCCTTGGCCGGTTGCGCCCGCAGTGCCTTGAAGCCGATGTACAGCAGATAAGCGGCGGCGGCCCATTTCAACGCGTTGAACAGGACGATCGACTGCGACACGATCAGGCCGATGCCCAGCAGCGAGTAGCCGACGTGGAGAAAAATCGCCGAACCGACCCCAAGCGCCGTCCAGGTGCCGGCGCGACGACCATGGGTCACGCTTTCCCGTACCACCACGGCAAAGTCCGGGCCGGGGCTGGCCACGGCCAGCAGGTGAATCAGCGCAACGGTCAAGAACTCGGTCCAGTACATGAGGGCTCCTTCAGGCCAAGCGTAACTATTTATTTCATCTGGTAGGCTCGGCAGATTACGCCTTCAGTTCATTGCACAAAAGGTACAGTTGATGACGAACATTCACCGCGCTGTTTTCCTCGACCACCCGTCCCTGGACTTGGGCGATCTCGACCTCAGCCCCCTGCGCGAATGCTTTAGCGAACTGCAGCTGTTCGCCCAGACCCTGCCCGACCAGGTGGTCGAACACCTCAAGGGCGCCACCGTCGCCATCACCAACAAGATCCGGATCGACGCGGCCGCCATCGCGGCCAGCCCCGAACTCAAACTGATCCTGATCAGCGCCACCGGCACCAACAACGTCGACCTCGAGGCCGCCCGTGCCCACGGAATAACCGTGTGCAACTGCCAGGGTTACGGCACGCCATCGGTGGCACAACACACGATCATGCTGCTGCTCAACCTGGCAACGCGCCTGGCCGATTACCAGAAAGCCGTCGGTGAAGGGCGCTGGCAACAAGCCAAGCAGTTCTGCCTGCTGGATTACCCGATCGTTGAGCTGCAAGGCAAAACCCTCGGCTTGCTCGGTCACGGCGAATTGGGCGGCGCGGTCGCGCGCCTGGCCGAAGCGTTTGGCATGCGCGTGCTGCTGGGCCAGATTCCGGGTCGCCCTGCCCGGCCAGACCGCTTGCCGCTGGAACAGCTGCTGCCGCAAATCGATGCGCTGACCCTGCACTGTCCGCTCAACGAACACACCCGTCACTTCATCGGGGCCCGTGAACTGGCGTCGATGAAGGCCGGCGCGTTCGTGGTCAACACCGCCCGTGGCGGCCTGATCGACGAGCAGGCCCTGGCCAATGCCTTGCGCAACGGTCACCTGGGGGGTGCCGCCACTGACGTGCTGAGCGTGGAGCCGCCGGTGAATGGCAATCCACTGCTGGCCCAGGACATTCCACGCCTGATCGTCACCCCACACAACGCCTGGGGCAGTCGCGAAGCGCGGCAACGAATCGTCGGCCAGTTGACCGAAAACGCCCAGGGATACTTCAGCGCTAAGGCGCTGCGGGTCGTCAGTTGATAAACTGCGGCACTTTTTTCCACAGGAGCAGTTATGGATCCGCGCAGTGAAGTACTGCTTCGTCAGGCTGAATTATTCCAGGGTTCGGTGTTGTTGGCCGGTCTGCCCGCCGATGACTTGCTGGGCCGCCTGCCCGACGCCCATGGCTGGAGTTGGCACGCCGGCGATCAGGCCGCGCTGGATGCGCGCTTTGCCGAGCGCAGCCATTTCGGTGTTAATGCACCTGAGCGCGCATTCGATAGCGCCGTGGTGTTTCTGCCCAAGTCCAAGGACCTGACTGACTACATTCTCAACGCACTCGCCTCGCGGCTGGCCGGTCGCGAGCTGTACCTGGTCGGTGAGAAAAAAAGCGGCATCGAAGGCGCAGCCAAACAGCTGAACCCGTTTGGCAAACCACGCAAGCTCGACAGTGCGCGGCATTGCCAGCTGTGGCTGGTCACCGTGGCCAACGCACCCGACGCCAAACCGCTGGAAAGCTTGGCCCAGACCTATGAATTGCCGCTGGCCGAAGGCCCGTTGAAAGTCATCAGCCTGCCAGGCGTGTTCAGCCACGGTCGACTGGATCGCGGCAGTGCGCTGTTGCTGGAACACCTGGATAAACTGCCAAGCGGCCACTTGCTGGACTTCGGTTGCGGCGCAGGGGTGTTGGGCGCGGCGGTAAAACGTCGTTATCCCCACAACCAGGTCACCTTGCTGGATGTCGATGCCTTTGCCGCTGCCAGCAGTCGCCTGACCCTGGCGGCCAACGGCCTGGAAGCCGATGTGATTACCGGTGACGGCATCGATGCGGCGCCGATGGGATTGAGCGCCATCCTGAGCAACCCACCCTTCCATGTCGGGGTGCATACCGACTATTTCGCCACAGAGAACCTGCTGCGAAAAGCAGCCAAACATCTGAAAAACGGCGGCGAACTCCGGCTTGTAGCCAATAGCTTCCTCAAGTACCAACCGCTGATCGAAGAGCACCTGGGGGTTTGTGCCATCAAGGCCGAAGGACAGGGTTTCCGTATCTACCGTGCCAAACGCGGATAAAACTTTGTGCTTGCGCAATGGATTCTGCCTAGGCAGAATCCGCTCCGTCCTAGGGGAGTAGTCTCCCACGAGCGCCATGCTCGTCAGGCATGCGTCAACATACTTGGTCAACAGACCATGGCGCATGCGACCCAAGCGTCCGCTTCAGACGGATCGCAGGGTTTGACAAGACCTATGACACGAACACCTTACCCGGGGCGGGAAGGCTGTACGTGTCATAGCCGTGTCGACCCGCCCCTTAGGAAAACCCCTGATGCTGGATTCACTACTGGTACCCACCGCAATCGTTGCCTTGGCCGAAATCGGCGACAAGACGCAATTGCTCGCGCTCATTCTCGCCGCCCGCTTTCGCAAACCCTGGCCGATCATCGCCGGCATCGTCGCCGCGACCCTGGCCAACCATGCGGCGGCCGGCGCGGTAGGCGCCTGGGTCGGGAGCTTCTTCTCGGATACGATGCTGCACTGGATCCTCGCCGCCAGCTTTGCCGCGACGGCGCTGTGGACCCTGGTGCCGGACAAAATGGACGATGACGAAGCCAGCACCGCCCGCAAGTTCGGACCGTTCCTGACCACGTTGATTGCGTTTTTCCTCGCCGAAATCGGCGACAAGACCCAGATCGCGACCGTGATGCTCGCCGCGCAATACCCTGAACTGTGGCTGGTGATCATCGGCACCACCCTGGGCATGCTGATTGCCAACGTGCCGGTGGTTCTGGCGGGTAACTTTGCGGCGGACAAACTGCCATTGACGTTGATCCGTCGACTGGCTGCGTCGGCATTTTTCGTCCTGGCGATTGTCGCGGTGTACAAGGCGATGCAGAGCAGCGGGTGGGTTTGACGGTGTAGGGCGGTAGACCGCGTTATCGTTCTTCGTCGGAACGCCGCCCGGAGCAAGCTCGCTCCCACATTAGATCGAGCTCCAATGTGGGAGCGAGCCTGCTCGCGAAGGCGGCAGCGGCCCCACTGCATATTTATCAGTGATTCCTGGACCGCTCGTAAAGCGGCATGACCTTCGGAATCGCCGCCTGCAACGAAGAAATACGGCTCGACGAAGCCGGGTGAGTACTCATGAATTCCGGCGGCGAACCTTCCGACGCCTTGGCCATCTTGTTCCACAAGGTGATCGCAGCGTTCGGGTCGTAGCCGGCACGGGCGGCCAGCTCGAGACCGATCAGGTCGGCTTCGTTTTCATTGGACCGACTGTTCGGCAAGGTCATGCCGTAGTTGGCCACGGCATCCGCCAGAGCCAGGCTACCCTGGCCCAGGCCGAACAAGGCACCGGCGCCCTGCTTGGCCATTTCGATGCCATAGGCCTTGGACATCGCCTCTCGACCGTGCTCGCGCAGGGCGTGGGCGATTTCGTGACCCAGGATGGCGGCGATTTCGTCATCGGTCAGCTGCAGCTTGTCCATCAGGCCGGTATAGAAAATGATTTTGCCACCGGGCCCACAATTGGCGTTGAGCTCATCGCTTTTGATCAGATTGACTTCCCACTTCCACTGGGCCGAATCCGGACGGAAAACCGGAGCCTGGGCAATCAGCCGATCGGATATCAACTGGATGCGCTTGGCATCGCTGCTGGTCTTGTCCAGCACACCCTTGCTGTTCGCCTCGCCCACCGTATTCTGATAAGACTGGGCGTACATCTGATTGACCTCATCAGTGGACAGCATGCTGAACATGTATTGCTTGCGCTCAACACCCACGGCGCCACCGCTGGTGGTGTTGACCGACTGGCAGCCGGCGAGCAGCAGCGCCGCGCCGAGTGCACCTACAACCAAAATCTTGTTCATCGAAAGACTCCATGAAAACTGCCGCCTATCCTAGGCGTGGAAATGTATCGACGCCAGATACACTGGAATTAAGACGTTTTTTTCAGGCAAAGCTCTCACCGACGCAGGAAAAAATTCACAACACCCGCCCATCCAAAGCAGGAGCTGCCGCAGGCTGCGATCTTTTCAACCCGGCGTAAGACACTCCGGCCCATTGAGCTTCGGATCATTGACCATGTTGGCCAGCACCCGCTCACGCAACGCAGCAGGTTCGCTGGCGAGCAACGCTTGCAGGGCATGCAGCGGGGTTTCGGGATCGAGCCAGATTTGCTGCCCCACTTCATCGAGAATCAACGGTCGACGCTGACTCGCCGCCGGTTGCGTGATCACCGCCGTGCTCAGCCACACCTGTTCCTGCACCGGATAGGCCTCCCAGATGGCGGCGAAAAACAGCGATGAGCCCTCCCCCGGTGTCAGCCAGTACGGCCGCTTGCGAGTGGTGCCGCGCCATTCGTAGAAACCGTTGGCCGGCAACAGGCAGCGGCGCTCGCGCAAGGCCTGGCGAAACATCGGCTGTTCGGCGACGGTTTCGGCCCGCGCATGGGCCGGGGTGCGGGACAAATCGGTCAGCCACGGCGGGGTCAGGCCCCAGCGGGCACGAGCCAGTTCACGCTGCCCGTCCGGGCCTGCGCGCAGCATCAGTACCGAATCGTTGGGAGAAATGTTCCACTGGGCCTGCTGATCGGCCGGAAAACCTGGCAGGGTCGCGAAGTCGCGATTCCAGCGAAACAGGGCATAACGTCCACACATGGGGAAGCACGACTCTTGATCAAACGAACGCCAGCCTAACAGACCAGCGTGCCGGGAAAGCTGTCCGGTTCATCGCCGGACAGCGGCAGCGCAGCATTGTACGCAGTGATCAGCTCTCGGGCGTATTCAGCCTGGTCATTTTCCACCGCCAGTCCCAGCAAGCCGAAGATCGGCAATTCACCCGTGGCGCCCACCAGATCGCGCCCCACCAGGTGCGCCTCGACACCCTCGCTGGCGAGCATGCCCTGCAGCAACTCGCCTTCCATCAGGTTTTCCGGTTCGTAGATTCGCTGCATGGGCGCCTCTCACTCGTTTTCACTGAAGACTTCCAGAAACCAATCCTCTCCGTGAACCTGCAACACGAACGTGATCGGCCGGCAACATACCTGACAGTCCTCGATATAGGTCTGATCGCCGCCCGACAAGTCCACCGTCGTTTCGACTTCTTCACCACAATACGGACATTCATACAGTGCAGATTCCAGCATCGCGGTCTCCCAGGTGACTTGTGCGTATAATCGCCGGTCTATTTGCAGGGCTATTTTTGTCTGGCTACTTTTTCAGACCGTGCCCTGCTGGTTTTCGATCAAAACCTTTACTTACCCTAGCCGTTTCTAACAAGAGAGCATGATGGGCGAATTCGATGCCATCCGACCTTACGACGATAGCGAAGTCCCAGCGGTGCTGGCACGACTGCTCGGCGACAAGGCGTTTCTAGATATCCTCACCCACTTCCGCTTTCCGCGTTTTGCCGGCGCCTTAGGCTGGGCGCTCAAACCCCTTATAGCTCATCGGCTACGCCGTGAGTTCGCCGGTATCACGTCGGTGGCCACCCTGCAGGACAAAGTCGAGTACTACGTCGACCACACGATCGAGCGCGCCACGGACGGTGTGACGTACACCGGCGTGGAGCAATTCAAGTCCGGCAGTGCCTACCTGTTCATCGCCAACCACCGCGATATCGTGATGGACCCGGCTTTCGTCAATTACGCCGTGTACCACGCCGGCCTGCCGACCCCGCGCATCGCCATCGGTGACAATCTGCTGCAAAAGCCCTTTGTCAGCGATCTCATGCGCCTGAACAAGAGCTTCATCGTGCACCGTTCGATCACCGGACGTCGCGAGAAAATGGCGGCGTACCAACTGCTGTCGGCGTACATCAACCATTCGATCCGCAACGATTGCGCCTCGATCTGGATCGCCCAGGCGGAAGGCCGAGCCAAGGACGGCGACGACCGCACCGAGTCGGCGATCCTGAAGATGTTCCACATGAGCCGCAAGGACGAGCCGTTCGGTGAGGTCATCCGTTCGCTGAACCTGACCCCCGTGTCGATCAGCTACGAGTACGACCCGTGCGACCAGGCCAAGGCCCGCGAACTCTACATCCGCGCCACCACCGGCAGCTACACCAAGGCCCCGGGCGAGGATGACGTGAGCATCGCCAAGGGCATCACCGGCTACAAGGGCCGGGTGCACGTGAACTTTGCGGCTCCCATCACGGAGTTGTTCGAAGACACCAAGCAATTGGCGATCGAGATGGACAAGCAGATCCTTGGCGGTTACCGCTTGTTCCCGGTGCACTACCTGGCCTATGCCCAATGGCAAGGTGCCGACCCGCAACTGCAGGTACCAAGCGCCAGCAAGCTGTTCCCGGCCGACGAACTGGCCAAGGCTCAGGAACAATGGCAGCAACGCCTGGATGCGTGCCCCGAGGAACATCGCCCGTACCTGGTGCTGCAATATGCGAACCCGGTGCGCAATCAGTATCGGGTGAAGGCTGGATTGCCGCTTTAACCTTGGATACGAGAACGGCGCCTACGAGCGCCGTTTTTGTTCCAGATAAAAAGATTCAGACCTGGGTGCTGATCCACGACACCAGCAGCGCCAACCCCATGCAGGCAAAACCGAAGCGATAGAAAAACCGGTTCATGCGCAGGGTTGCCCAATCCAGCGTCGGCTCCTGACTTGGACTGCTCTGGCGTTGCGCCTGGAGACTGGCCATCGCGCGCTGTTCGCGGCGACGCGTGGCGTGCAGCAGCCAACTGCCCGGGAAGGCCAGCAGCAAAGCCAGCAAGTTGATCAATTTTGCCGGATGGGCGGTAAACAGCGTCATCAAATGCAGCGACATTACGAACCTCAAACAAAACAGGTAGGGCAGACGCCGACCGACGACCGCGGCCGTGATTCTACCGAATGCCTTGCAGCCTTCCCTGTCTTTCCGACAATTAACGCCGTTTTGCTCAAGACCGCCTGCGATCCTTTTGTAGGAGCTGCCGCAGGTTCGGGCCGAGTTCGGACGATCTTTTGACTTTGCTTTTGGGGGATTTGGAACTGCCGAAGATCAAGATCAAAAGATCGTCCGAACGCGGCCCGAACCTTCGGCAGCTCCTACGGGGCTCGCATTACTCGCCGAGAACCTGACCCACGGTTGGATCCTTGAACAAGCGGGTCAACGCATCGCTCAACACGTCGCTGACCAGCTTGGTGTTGGTTTCCTGGTTGGGTGCCATGCCAAAACGCTGGTCCAGGGACGCGCCGTAACGACCGCTGTAGCGACGGTTGGCATTCTGTACATCGGAACGGAACGTCGCACCAATGGTTGCCTCGGTCACGTACATGCCCTCTTTCGGCGACTGGTACTTCAATTCGGCCAGGGTCACGGTGATTTGTGGGGCGTTCAGCGCATTCGCCGTCGGAGTAAAGCCCAGCAATCGCACGGCCGCTTCAGCCTGCGCCTGCAGTTTCGGCAGGATCTGTGCGCCCTGCACGGTAATCGCGCTGGTTTCCGGGTACAGGCCGCCACGGGTGCCCAGGGTTGGCGACGGGCGCCCGTCGACCACTCGCACCACCACCGGCTGGCCGTGGCCGACCGGCGCCAATTGAGCCGTCAGCTTGGGTTCCGGGTTCAGTTGTTGCGGGCTGTGGGCGCAGCCGACCAACGTCAAGCTGGTCACAGTGATCAAACCGAACAACAGGCGTTGCAACATTCTCTTCTCTCCAGAATCAGGCACTAACAGGTCCGCAGTATAGCGGTGCGTCGCTGCAGCGAACCAGCGCAACCATTGCAGAAAATTCTGACAAAACTTTCAGAATCCCCTTCCTGTCACGCATCTGTCACCCCCCATACACTTGCACGTAACGGCTCGCTGCCATTCTTTGCAACAGCCCCCCACACGGTACGTCGCCATGCGTTTCCTCGTTTCGCTGTTCGCACCACGTCCACGGCACCGCTGCTTTGCCCTGCTCGACAGCAACGGCCTCTGCCTGGCATTCAAGCAGTGCAGCCTCCAGCCCATGGGCGATGGCTGGGTTGAAATCGAAGAAATTCGCCTCAACTGGTTGCACCAACCGCTGCCTGCCAGTGCGCGTGTCAGCCAGCACCCACCGCGCTCACGGGTACAAAACCTGATGGCGACCTGACCAGACGCCTAATAAAAGTCATTAAACACGACCAATTCCCTGCGTTTCTTCGCTACAATCTCCCCCCGATTATAAGGACGTCTCCTGATCGGGCCTCGCAGCATCGTCAATGCTTCGGTTTTGGCACCCCGCACCGCCCACAGAGAGCCGCCCACACAGATCGAGTGAAGCTGGCGCGCTTGCTGTTCCTCAAGCACAACCTCCACTTTTCGCGAATCTGCAGAGCTGTCATTACGCTCGGTCACTGAGCTGTTTGCCCGTATTGCCTGCCTGGGTTCCCTTGGCGGCCAATCATCCGGGCACGGTGCCAGGCTGGGACAGCCCTTTTTTGAGGTTCACGTCTTCAAAAGAGCGTGAAAAAAACGGGTTTTCACAACTTCACAAGAGTGTGGCGAGCAAATGAATAGTTTTGCGTCTGAATATGCACCATTAGCGTCCAGTACAGCCCAACGACACAGGACCGAGTACACCTCGAATACCGGGGCCTGAAGCCTGTCCGCTACGGATTTGGTTGCACAAGCGGATGTATCGACCATAAGTCGAATTGCCAGTCGCACGTTGAAATGAGTTCATGGGACTCTTATTAGACCCGGCAGGTAGCGTCCGTCGAAGTTGCGAAAAATTGCGAAGATTCGGACATGGCGATCCTGCCATGGGTACCTGGGGCAACACAGACACGCCCCGTCACTCCTGGCAGCCATGCCGTCAATTTGGTGCTGCAGATTTTGGAGACGCGTTAAATGGCGCATAACGAAGCAGTCGACGTAGTACTGGTAGGGGCCGGCATCATGAGCGCCACCCTCGCGGTACTGCTCAAAGAGCTCGACCCCGCGATCAAGCTGGAAGTCGTCGAGCTGATGGATTCCGGTGCCGCGGAGAGTTCCAACCCGTGGAACAACGCCGGTACCGGTCACGCCGGCCTGTGCGAACTGAACTACACGCCGCAGGCTGCCGATGGCACCGTCGACATCAAGAAAGCCGTGCACATCAACACCCAGTTCGAGGTGTCGAAGCAATTCTGGTCATACCTGACCAAGAAAGGCACGTTCGGCTCGTGCAAATCGTTCATCAGCCCGGTGCCACACCTGAGTTTCGTGCAGGGCGAGAGCGGCGTGTCGTTCCTCAAGGAGCGCTTCAACGTACTGCACAAGCACCACGCCTTCGCCGACATGGAATATACCGAAGACAAGGCCACGATGGCCGAGTGGATGCCGCTGATGATGCCGGGGCGCGATCCTGGCGAAGTTCTTGCGGCCACTCGCGTGATCAACGGTACCGACGTCAACTTCGGCGCCCTGACCAACCAGCTGCTCAAGCACCTGACCAGCGCTCCCGATGCCCAGGTCAAGTACTGCAAGCGCGTAACCGGCCTCAAGCGCAACAACGGCGGCTGGACCGTGAGCATCAAGGACGTCAACAGCGGCAACAGCCGTGAAGTCGACGCCAAGTTCGTCTTCCTCGGTGCGGGTGGCGCGGCATTGCCTCTGTTGCAGGCTTCGGGCATCGAAGAGAGCAAAGGCTTCGGCGGTTTCCCCATCAGTGGCCAATGGCTGCGTTGCGACAACCCGGAAGTGGTCAAGCATCACCAGGCCAAGGTCTACAGCCAGGCTGCCGTGGGCTCGCCACCGATGTCTGTCCCACACCTGGACACCCGCGTCGTCGACGGCAAGAAATCCCTGCTGTTCGGACCATACGCCGGTTTCACCACCAAGTTCCTCAAGCACGGCTCCTTCATGGACCTGCCGATGTCGGTTCGCGCTGGCAACATCGGCCCGATGCTGGCGGTGGCAAAAAACAACATGGACCTGACCAAGTACCTGGTCAGCGAAGTGATGCAGTCGATGGAGCAGCGCCTGGAGTCCCTGCGTCGCTTCTACCCCGAAGCGAAAGCCGAAGACTGGCGCCTGGAAGTGGCCGGCCAACGGGTGCAGATCATCAAGAAAGACCCGAAAAAAGGCGGCGTCCTGCAATTCGGTACCGAACTGGTCGCGGCCAAGGACGGCTCCCTTGCCGCCCTGCTCGGCGCCTCGCCAGGTGCTTCGGTGACGGTTTCGATCATGTTGGAACTGATCGAAAAATGCTTCCCAGGCAAAGCCAAGGGTGAATGGGCTGCCAAGCTGGCAGAGATCTTCCCGGCGCGGGAGAAAGTCCTGGAAACCGACGCGGCGCTGTATCGCAAGATCAACACGCAGAACAACGTCGCCCTGGAACTGGTTGAAGCCAGCAGCGAGACTGAAAGCTACGCTTGATCCGACCCCATGAAAAACGCCCCGTCCATCATTGATGGCGGGGCGTTTTTTTATGTCGGGGGGATTTATCCCCTCGCCACAGATAGATCAGCCACGGGCCTTTTCGATCAGCTCGATGTATTCCGGCGCATTGCGTTGATCCTGGATCAAGGCAACGAAGTCATTGCCATGCTCGTCCTTGCCGTTCACGTCATAACCGGCCTCGACGAAGAACGTCAGGAAACGCTCGAAATCGTCGATCCGCAGACCACGGTACGCCTTGATCAGCTTGTGCAGGGACGGAGAAGTCGCGTCGACCGGTTCGAAATCGAGGAACAACTTGATCTGCTCATCGCCGATCTCGTCACCAATCACTTGTTTCTTATCTTTACGCATTGCCGACTCCAGCTCGCAGACATTTCACGGGGCGGGCAGTTTACCCCTGCGCGGGCGCCTGGCTCAACGCGGACGAACAGCCCCGGTGTGCAGATCGGCCCAGATGTGGCCGTTGGCATAGCTGAGAAACTGGCAATACACCGTGTCGTTGCGCAACAAATCCATGATCACCCGGTATTGAGCCTGCGGGTAATAAAGCGTCAGCGTCTTGCTCTTGTCGTCGTAGAGCGGTTTTTTCAGGCTTTTGCTTTCGCCATCGAAATTGACCAGCACCTGACTGATGGTCGCCCCCTTGTTCAAGGATTTGCCCTTGAGGCGGATCAGCAACGGCGAAGTGACGGGGATCGGCTGCTGGCTGGACTGACGCTGACTGCCGACCACCACCGAATACTCGGTGACTTGCAGCAGTTGTTGCTGCTCTGGTTGCGCATCACGCAGGGCCAAGTCATCCGGCGGCAGGAATTGAGCGTGCATTGGCGCGGGGGCGGCGGCCAAGGGCAGGCTGAGGGTCAGCAACAGGGCGGCGCAGCAGCGGATCAACAGGTTCATGAAAAGCTCCAAGTGATCAATCGAACTGTGCGCGCATCCAGGCCTGATACTCGGCAACACCGGGTTCGCCTTCACGTGGCGCCCAGTACGCCAACTCACCTTCGCCCACCGGGCGATAGGGACCCGCCTTGCACTCGAACATCAGGCTATCGGCTTCGAGCACCACCAGCCCGTGGAACACGCCCGTAGGCAAGTCCACGCCGACACAGTCGCCACCGGCCTGCAGGACCGTCTTGCTCAGGACTGCGCCCGACTCATCGAAGATCAATACGCCCAGCCGCCCCTTGAGCACCAGCAAGGTTTCAGCCTTGTTGTCGCCCAGGTGCCGATGAGGCGGGATATACGTCGAGGGTTGCAAGCCCACGGCCATGCGATGGCAGGCGTCTTCCATCTGGTGGAAGTTGTGATGCTGGCGTCCACGAGGGTTGGCCGCCGCTTTCTCGGCCAATTCGGCGAACAGGGTGTGGTCAAGAAAGCGAGGCGAGGTCATGTCTTACATTCCTTTAACGGCAAAAATCCCGTTGGCGTTGCGCCAGTAGCCTTTGTAGTCCATGCCGTAGCCGAAGATGTAACGGTCGATGCAAGGCAAACCGACGAAATCCGCCTTCAGGTCCGGACGAGCCTTGCGGTCGTGGTCTTTGTCGATCAGCACGGCAGTGTGCACTTTACGCGCGCCAGCGTGCTTGCAGAAGTCGATGATGGCACCCAGGGTGTGACCTTCGTCAAGGATATCGTCGATGATCAGCACGTCACGGTCGATGAACGACACTTCAGGCTTGGCTTTCCAGAACAGCTCGCCGCCGCTGGTTTCGTTGCGATAGCGGGTGGCGTGCAGGTAGGAGGCTTCCAGCGGGAATTGCAGATGGGTGAGCAGTTTGCCGGAGAAAATCAACCCGCCGTTCATCACGCAGAACACCACCGGATTGCTGTCCGCCAATTGTTCGTTGATTTGTGCACCGATGCGGGCGATGGCCGCCTCGACTTCAGCTTCGGTGTACAGGCAGTCAGCCTCTCGCATGATTTGACGGATATGCTCGAGATCAGCGGACATGGCGCTCTCCAGGGGGGGCAGTTTCGGAAAAGTCGGCAAAGGTACGCATCAAGTGAGGCCAGATCAAGCGATTGTGGACTAACGTACTCTATGTCTATAGGACATCACCCTCGGATAGATTAATCTAGCCCGGTTTTTTTGCCCGCCGCCGGAGCCTTTCCCATGCCCATCCTCGAGATCCGCCACCCGCTGATCCGTCACAAACTTGGCCTAATGCGCCGCGCAGACATCAGCACGAAGAATTTCCGCGAGCTCGCTCAGGAAGTCGGCGCCCTGCTGACCTATGAAGCCACCAAAGACCTGCCGTTGGAAACATACGACATCGAAGGTTGGTGCGGCACCGTGTCGGTCGAGAAAATCGCCGGCAAGAAAATTACCGTCGTGCCGATCCTGCGTGCCGGTATCGGCATGCTCGAAGGCGTGCTGAGCCTGATCCCGGGCGCCAAAGTCAGCGCCGTGGGCGTGGCCCGCAACGAGGAAACCCTCGAAGCCCACACCTACCTCGAGAAGCTGGTGCCGGAAATCGACGAACGCCTGGCAATGATCATCGACCCGATGCTCGCCACCGGCGGCTCGATGGTTGCCACCATCGACCTGCTGAAAAAAGCCGGTTGCAAGGACATTCGCGCCATGGTCCTTGTCGCTGCACCAGAAGGTATCGCCGTGGTCGAGAAAGCTCACCCGGACGTGATCATCTACACCGCGTCCATTGACCAGAAACTCAACGAACACGGTTACATCATCCCGGGCCTGGGCGATGCTGGCGACAAGATCTTCGGCACCAAGCAGAAGGACGCGTGAGCATGCAGCAAGAGTTCAACGATCCGCTCTGGCGCACGGTGCTGTCTGGCGCCCAGATGCTGTTCGTGGCCTTCGGCGCCCTGGTGTTGATGCCGCTGATCACGGGGCTCGACCCCAACGTGGCACTGTTCACCGCAGGCCTGGGGACGATTCTGTTCCAGGTCGTCACCGGGCGCCAGGTGCCGGTGTTCCTGGCATCGAGCTTCGCGTTCATCACTCCGATCATTCTCGCCAAGGGCCAATTCGGCCTCGCTGCGACCATGGGCGGCGTGATGGCGGCCGGTTTTGTCTATACGTTCCTCGGCCTGGCAGTGAAAATCAAAGGCACCGGCTTCATCGACCGCCTGCTGCCACCGGTGGTGATTGGCCCGGTGATCATCTCCATCGGCCTGGCCATGGCGCCGATCGCCGCCAACATGGCGATGGGCAAGGCCGGTGACGGTAGTGAACTGATTCATTACCAGACGGCGATGCTGATCTCGATGCCGGCGTTGCTGACCACCTTGATCGTCGCAGTGTTCGGCAAAGGCATTTTCCGCCTGGTGCCGATCATTTCCGGCGTCTTCGTCGGGTTTGCCATGTCGTTCTACTTTGGCGTGGTCGATACCGCGAAAATTGCCGCTGCACCATGGTTCGCCATTCCCCACTTCACCGCGCCAGAATTCAACTGGCAGGCGATCCTGTTCATCGTTCCGGTAGCCCTGGCCCCAGCCATCGAGCACATTGGCGGCGTGATCGCCGTGGGTAGCGTGACCGGTCGCGATTACCTGAAGAAGCCTGGCCTGCATCGCACCCTGTTGGGCGATGGCATTGCCACCACCGCCGCCGGCCTGTTCGGCGGTCCGCCCAACACCACCTATGCCGAAGTGACGGGCGCGGTGATGCTGACCAAGAACTACAATCCGAAAATCATGACCTGGGCGGCGATCTTCGCCATCAGCCTGGCGTTCATCGGCAAATTCGGTGCGCTGCTGCAAAGCATTCCGGTACCCGTGATGGGCGGGATTCTTTGCCTGTTGTTCGGCTCGATTGCGGCCGTGGGGATGAACACCCTGATTCGCCACAAGATCGACCTGGGCGAAGCACGCAATTTGGTGATCGTCTCGGTGACCCTGGTATTCGGTATTGGCGGCGTACTGGTCGGCACGGGCACTGGCCCGGACGATTTCGGCCTCAAAGGCATCGCGCTGTGCGCGGTGGTGGCGATTGCGCTGAACCTGATCCTGCCGGGCAATGACAGCTGGAAGCACAAGAAAGCGCAAGATCCGCTGTTGTAATGGCTTGAGTTCATCACCGTCGATGAAATAGCTTTCGCGAGCAGGCTCGCTCCCACAGAGGAGATCTATTGTGGGAGCGAGCCTGCTCGCGAAGCTTTTAAAGCACCAGCGGTGCTCGTTCGCACAACGCACTCAACGCCTTCGCCCACTGCGGATCATCGTTGAGGCACGGCACCAGCACCAACTCCTCCCCTCCCGCTTCGCGGAACTGCTCCAGCCCCCGATCACCGATTTCTTCCAGCGTCTCGATGCAATCGGCCACGAACGCCGGGCACATCACCAGCACCTTTTTCACGCCGCTTTTGCCAAGCTCATCCAGGCGAGCCTCGGTGTAGGGTTCAATCCACTTGGCGCGCCCAAGGCGCGACTGGAACGACACCGACCATTTGCCGTCCGGCAATCCCATGCGTTTGGCGAATTCGGATGCCGTGCGCAGGCATTGGGCGCGGTAGCAGGTCGCCAAAACTTCTGGCGAAGCGGTCTGGCAGCAATCAGCGCTTTTGAAGCAATGGTGACCGGTAGGGTCGATCTTGCTCAGGTGCCGCTCCGGTAATCCATGGAAGCTCAACAACAGGTGATCGTAACCCTGCAGCAAATACGGCTTGGCGCTGGCCACCAGCGCGTTGAGGTATTCCGGTTGATCGTAGAACGGCTGGAGAATCGAAAACTGCACATCCAGCCGCTTCTCGCGCACCACTCGCTTGGCCTCCTCGATCACCGTGGTCACGGTGCTGTCGGCGAACTGTGGATAAAGGGGTGCGAGAGTGATCTTCCTGTGACCCTGGGCCGCCAGGCGTACCAACGTCGATTCAATCGATGGCTCGCCATAACGCATCGCCAATTCCACCGGGCCGTGATGCCACTGCTCAGTCATGACCTGCTGCAGGCGACGGCTGAGAACCACCAATGGCGAACCCTCGTCCCACCAGATCGACGCGTAGGCATGCGCCGACTGCTCGGGGCGCTTGATCAGGATCAGCGAAACCAGCAAGCGTCGCACCGGCCATGCCAGGTCGATCACATACGGGTCCATCAAAAATTGATTGAGGTAACTGCGCACATCCGCCACCGAAGTGGAGGCCGGTGAGCCCAGGTTGACCAGAAGCAACGCGTGATCGGTCATGCAACGTCCTATTTCAAAGGCGGCTGGAAAGGTCGTCCAGGGCCGCGCGCAAATCAGTGAACTGGAAAGTGAATCCCGCTTCCAGCAAGCGAGCCGGTACTGCCTTCTGGCCGCCCAGCAACAACAATGACAATTCACCCAGGCCTACCTTTAATGCCAGGGCCGGCATGGGCATGAACGTCGGGCGGTGCAGCACGCTGCCCAACGTCTTGGCGAACTCTCGGTTGCGCACCGGTTTGGGCGCGCAGGCATTATAAGGACCACTGGCGCTTTGCCGGTGCAGAAGAAAATCAATCAGGGCGATTTGATCGTTGATATGGATCCACGGCATCCACTGCCGGCCACTGCCGATAGGCCCGCCCAGCCCCAGTTTGAACGGTATCAACAGACGTGACAAAAAGCCGCCCTCTGCCGACAACACCAGCCCGGTACGAATGAAAATCACGCGAATGCCCAAACCTTCGGCGCGCTGGGCAGTTTCCTCCCAGGCAATGCATAACTGACTGGCAAAGTCATCGATGACCGGTGGTGAATCCTCAGTCAGTTCGCGCTCACCGCCATCGCCATACCAACCGACCGCGGACCCAGAAATCAGGACCGGCGGCTTCTGTTCACGGCTTTCGAGCCATGCCAGCAGGGTTTCAGTCAGGGTGATGCGGCTACTCCACAACAGGGCTTTGCGTTTGTGGGTCCATGGGCGATCGGCAATGGGGGCACCGGCCAGATTGACGATGGCGTCGAGCGGGTCTTGTCCGATTTCTTCAAGCCGCCCGATGCCGCGCACTTGGGCGCCACAGATCTTGGCGACCTTTGCAGGCGTGCGGCTCCAGACGGTAAGGCGATGCCCTTGACTCAACCAGTGCCGGCAGAGCTGACGTCCTATCAAACCAGTACCGCCGGTCAGCAATATGTGCATGACTTCTTCCTCGCGTGGCGTTTTACCCTGATCACTAGTCTATTTTTATAAGCAAGGGATCTTTTGGTATCGGGTAGGCTCTGTGTTTAACAATAGGCCAAGCTGTCAGAACGAGAACGCTGAAAGTTATACCAAAAAACAATATTGTACAGGTTTCAACCCCGGCGTAGTCTGTACAGACAGGTAAACGAGGCCCTTATGACTGTACCTATCGCAATCATCGGCACCGGCATTGCCGGGCTCTCAGCCGCACAAGCCCTGACCGACCTGGGGTATGTCGTGCAACTTTTCGACAAAAGCCGCGGCAGTGGCGGACGCATGTCGAGCAAGCGCAGCGATGCGGGTGCCCTGGACATGGGTGCGCAATATTTCACCGCCCGCGACCGTCGTTTTGTCACCGAAGTCCAGCGCTGGCAGGCCCGTGGCTGGGTCGCCGAATGGACACCGCAGCTGTACACCTTCCATGGTGGCCGGCTCGATCTGTCGCCGGACGAACAGACGCGCTGGGTTGGCACCCCGCGGATGAGCGCCATCACCCGCTCCCTGCTGGGGGACCTGGAAGTGCATTTCGCCTGCCGGATCACCGAGGTGTATCGCGGCGAAGAACACTGGCACCTGCAGGATGCCGAAGGCTTCACCCATGGTCCGTTCAGCCATGTGGTCATCGCCACCCCGGCACCCCAGGCAACCGCGCTGCTGGCCTCCGCGCCAAAACTCGCTGGCGCCGCCGCCGGGGTAAAAATGGACCCTACCTGGGCCGTTGCACTGGCGTTCGAGACGCCCCTGGAAACACCAATGGAAGGCTGCTTCGTGCAGGACAGTCCGATTGACTGGCTGGCTCGTAATCGCAGCAAACCAGGGCGCGACAACACCCTCGACACCTGGGTGCTGCACGCCAACAGTACCTGGAGTCGCCAGCATATCGACTTGCCCAAAGAAGCAGTGATCGAGCAATTGCACGGCGCGTTCGCCGAGTTGTTGCACGATGCCATGCCCGCGCCCAGCTTCAGCCTGGCCCACCGCTGGCTCTATGCCCGCCCTGCCAGCAGCCATGAGTGGGGCACCCTGGCCGATGCGGACCTGGGGCTGTATGCGTGCGGCGACTGGTGCCTTTCCGGACGCGTCGAAGGTGCCTGGCTCAGCGGCCAGGAAGCCGCCCGACGCCTGCATGCACACTTGCAGTGAACTGCATCAATCCGAGCTGATGGCTGGTAACTGTAGGAGCTGATGAAAAACCTATACAAACAATTTGACTTGTACACCTTTGAATCTATGATGAACCTATGTTGTACAGACTTTCAGCCCTGTACAGTTTTAGATTCCGAGGTGTTCGATGCCCCTGCCCCCTGCCAAACCGAAAATCGCCATCAGCGCCTGCCTGATGGGTTTTGACGTGCGCTACAACGGCGGGCACAAGGCATCGCGCCTGTGCAGCCAGGTCCTCAGCGACTATTTCGATTTTGTCCCGATCTGCCCTGAAGTCGCCATTGGCCTGGGTACTCCGCGCCAGCCAATCCGCCTGGTAGGGGATGCGGACGCACCTCAGGCCGTCGGCACTGTCGACCGCGAGATCAACGTCACCCGGCCGCTGGCGGACTATGGTCGGCACATGGCGGCGGAACTTGACGATATCTGCGGTTACATCTTCATGCAGCAATCCCCTTCCTGCGGCCTGGAGCGGGTCAAGGTCTACCACGTCAATGGCGCACCGCAGAAGGGTGGTGGACGGGGCATCTACGCCCAAGCGTTCTGTGCCCAGCAAGGAGACTTGCCGGTGGAAGAAGACGGTCGGCTGAACGACCCGGTGCTGCGAGAAAACTTTATCACACGTGTATTCGCCTACAGCGCCTGGCAACAGTTGTTGCACGAAGGCCTGAGTCGCCGTGGATTGACAACATTTCACTCGCGCTACAAGTACCTGCTGATGGCCCACAACCCGGTGCAATACAAAACGCTCGGCAATTTGCTGGGCAACATGGGGCAGACCGACCCGAAAGAGCTCGGACCACGCTACTTCAGCCTGTTGATGGCGGCCCTGAAGCAATGCGCAACCCGCCGCACCCACACCAATGTCTTGCAGCACCTCTGCGGTTACCTGAAAAAAGCCATCAGCGCCGAGGACAAGAAAGAGGTGCAAAACCTCATCGGGCAATACCGCCAAGGCATCGTGCCGCTGGTGGTGCCGCTGACGTTGCTCAAGCATCACTTTCGCCAGCATCCCGACCCGTACATCGATCAGCAGGCGTACCTGCAACCTCACCCGGAAAATCTCAGCCTGCGAAATGCAATCTAATGAAATCCCGACTCGACAGCAGCGCCAGCGAAGACTTTGGTGCCGACTTCAAGAAGGCCCTGGATGATGGCTGGCTGCCGATTCGCGAAGTTGCCCGGCAGACTGGGGTGAACGCCGTGACACTGCGAGCCTGGGAACGTCGTTACGGCCTGATCGTGCCGCACCGCACGCCCAAGGGGCACCGGCTGTTCTCGGCTGAACATGTCCAACGTATTCTGACGATTCTCACCTGGCTCAACCGCGGCGTGGCCGTCAGCCAGGTCAAGCAACTGCTCGACACGCCGCAGGCTTTCAGCGAACTCGTTGAAAACGATTGGCAAGTGTTGCGCAATACCCTGTTCACCGCCGTCACGCAGCTGACCGAACGCCCCCTGGACGACACCATCAACCAAGCCATGGCGTTGTACCCGCCGCGCACCCTGTGCGAGCAGTTACTCATGCCCCTGCTGGCGGAGCTGGAACAACGCTGGCAAGGCCAGTTCGGCACGCAAATGGAGCGAGGATTTTTTTACTCCTGGCTCAGAAGCAAATTTGGCGCGCGCCTCTACCACAACAACCGCCAGTTACACGGCGCGCCACTGCTGCTGATCAATCAATCGGATCTGCCACTCGAACCTCACGTGTGGCTCACGGCCTGGTTGATCAGCAGTGCCGATTGCCCGGTGCAAGTGTTTGACTGGCCATTGCCCGCCGGTGAACTTGCGCTGGCTGTCGATCTTCTGCAAGCACGGGGCGTACTGCTTTATTCCAGCAAAGCCATAAAACTTTCAACATTGCCGAAACTTTTAAACAGCCTCAGTTGCCCAAAAATGATCGTCGGAGCGACGGTGTGCATCCACCACACCGAGTTGTGCGCAATAACTTCCGAAATCAGTGACCTGTACCTGGCCGACAGCCCCTTGGCGGCGCACCAGGCACTCGTTCAACGCGGGCTCATCTAATGGCGTTTGTTCAATGAAACGGGCGAACACAACAATGCAATTGATCTGGCTGCGCAGCGACCTGCGCCTGCATGACAACACCGCCCTCTCGGCCGCGGCAGCCCGTGGCCCGACCGTGGCGGTGTATCTATTGAGCCCGGAGCAATGGCGCGAACATGATGATGCCCCCTGCAAAGTGGACTTCTGGCTGCGCAACCTGCAGGCGTTGAGTGGTGCGCTGGGCCAGTTGAACATTCCCCTGCTGATCCGCCATGCCCCACGCTGGGATGACGCACCGGCAGTGCTGCTCGAGTTGTGCCGGCAATTGCAGATCGATGCGGTGCATCTCAACGAGGAATACGGCATCCACGAAACCCGCCGCGATGCAGCGGTAGCCCAGGCCCTGAAAGCCGAAGGCATCGAGGTCCATGACTATCTCGACCAACTGCTATTCAAGCCCGGCAGTGTGCTGACCAAAACCGGTAGTTACTTTCAGGTCTTCAGTCAGTTCCGCAAAGTCTGTTATGAACGACTGCATCATTCACTGCCCAGCCTGGTACGCACACCACTGGCGCAAACCGCACTGAATATTGCCAGCGACGCCATCCCGACGCAGGTCGAAGGGTTCGACGCCCCCCCGGAGAGCCTGCGTGAGCTGTGGCCGGCCGGTGAAGACGAAGCCCGGCGCCGTCTCGACAGTTTTACCGACATACAGATCGACTACTACCAGAGCGAGCGCGACTTTCCGGCAAAACCCGGCACCAGCCAGCTCTCGGCCTATCTGGCCGCCGGGGTGATTTCGCCCCGCCAGTGCCTGCATGCCGCGCTGCAAAGCAACCAGGGCGAGTTCGAAAGCGGCAAGGTCGGCGCCATCACCTGGATCAATGAACTGCTGTGGCGCGAGTTCTACAAACACATCCTGGTGGGCTACCCGCGGGTTTCTCGTCACCGTGCCTTTCGCCCGGAAACCGAAGCCCTGGCGTGGCGCAACGCCCCTGAAGAACTGGCCGCCTGGCAGCAGGGCCGCACCGGTTTGCCGATCATCGACGCAGCCATGCGCCAACTGCTGGAAACCGGCTGGATGCACAATCGCCTGCGCATGGTGGTGGCGATGTTCCTGACCAAGAACCTGCTGATCGACTGGCGCGAGGGCGAACGCTTTTTCATGCGCCACCTGATCGACGGCGACCTGGCCGCGAACAACGGCGGCTGGCAATGGAGTTCGTCCACCGGCACCGATTCGGCGCCTTATTTCCGTATCTTCAACCCGCTGAGCCAGTCGGAAAAATTCGACGCCGAAGGCTTGTTCATCAAGCACTGGCTCCCGCAACTGTCGGGGCTCGATAAAAAGGCTGTGCATAACCCGGCGTATCTTGGCGGTTTGTTCGGCGTGGCAGGTTATCCGGCGCCGATCGTCGACCTGAGCACCTCCCGCGCCCGCGCCCTGGCTGCCTTCAAGAATCTGCCGTCGCGGCAGACTGCCGGGAGCCTCCATGAATAACCTCCTGCAGCGTCTCTATGAACACCAGATGGAATTTGGCCGGGCGACTGGCTTTCTGCAAAGGAGAATGGGATGAATCTTACCCCTCCACGACGATACTGGTTGACCGGTGCGAGTAACGGCATTGGCGCCGCGCTGGCTGAAGAAATACTCAAGAGCGGCGCCCACCTGGCTGTTAGCGCCCGCTCGCTGGCCCCACTGAAAGTCTTGTCCCTGCGTTACCCCGGAAAAGTATTGGTGGTCGCTGGTGACTTGACCAACAGCCAGACAGTACGTGAAATCGGCGAACGGATTGCTCGGGACTGGGGCTCTCTGGACACCGTGATCCTTAACGCCGGCACCTGCGAATACGTCGATGGCAAGCAGTTCGACGCCTCGATCATCGAGCATGTGGTGCGCACCAACCTGCTCGCCAGCAGCTTCTGCATCGAAGCCGCGTTGCCATTGCTGCGCGCTGGTACCGCACCGCACCTGGTGGGCCTGGCCAGCTCGGTGACTTACCTGCCACTGCCCCGCGCCGAAACTTATCGCGGCTCGAAAGCCGGGATGCGTTACCTGTTCGAATCCCTGCGCATCGACCTCGCACCGGAAGGGATCGAAGTCACAATGGTCAATCCCGGGTTCGTCCAGACGACACTGAACGGGAAAAATGATTTACCCATGCCACTCTCCTGGAAGGCAGGGAAAGCTGCGCAGCACATCTTCCACGAAATCAGGAGCCGACCACTGGAGATCGCGCTGCCGGGGATGCTCATGTCCACCCTATGGCCGCTACCGAAAATGCTCGACCGGACGAAGCTGGCGATTGGCAAACGCATGGTTCGCAGCAGCCCGCCAATCATGGATCAGTTGTGATCGAAAGACTTGCAGCGGATGCCAGCGACTGAGCGTCCGTCAGAGCTTTCACACGGTGCCGGCTGACTGCCTTACACTGCGCGCCATGAAAAACATCCCTCACCTACAAATCGCCACCCCCGCGGTGACCTGCTCGACTTGTGCAGCCTGCTGCTGCCAGCTCGAAGTCATGCTGATCACCGATACCGGCGTGCCCGAGCGATTCATCGACACCGATGACTGGGGTGGAGAGGTCATGTTGCGCCTGGACGACGGCTGGTGTGCCGCGCTGGATCGCAACACGATGATGTGCACCATCTACGAAAAACGCCCGCTGATCTGCAGGGAATTCGAGATGGGGGCGGTGGAATGCATCGAAGAGCGCCAAGGGATTTCGACGGCGTATCGCTGAAACTCAATGTGGGAGCCAGCAGGCTAGCTCCCACAGGGTATGTTGCTCAGACAGTGATCCTTACAACGGCATCGTGTAATGCAGCGCGTAACTTTCTATACCATCGTTCGGGCTGGTAATCCCGGCATTGGAATAGTGCGTCGCGCGAATTCCGACTTCATGCCCACCGGCAAAGCGCAGGCCCACACCTAAGCGGTCCTCGAACTGAAACGCGCTGCCCAGTTCATTGCTTTCGACTTCAGTACTGGCGAACACCGCCACGCCAAACCCGAGCTCGACGTAAGGCTTAACGCTCTGACCGGCGAACTCGTAAACAAACACTGGCGAAAATGAAAGGCTGTGATTACTGGTGGTCTCGTCGCCATCCCAATAGGTGTAGGCGCCGCTCCAGTAACCGGTTAAACGACCCACGTCGCTCTGCCACCAACTCTTGTCCCAATCGAATTGCATGCCCAATCGATAAGTCATGGTTGATTCGCCGGTCTGACCGACTCCGAACTCCACGCCTGCTGCTTGCGCAGTGAAACTGTGCCCCATCAATGCAGCCGCAATCGCGGCCAAACAAAATAGTCGCTTCATAGAAACATCCTTATCCCAACGATTACGTTCGGTATTTTATTGATCTACGTTCACAGCTATAGAAGTCGACGGTTATTCAGAAGTTCAGCCCAAATTCTTCCCCTGCCCAGAATTTGCTTACTCTTCAAAGCTTCGCACAACACCAGCGTTATTCCACAGTATCGGCAATATATTTGTGAAATGAACAGGATCGGCGCTCGTCCAGAATTGCGCAGCACGAGCAGGCCCGGCGGCCAGTAATTCGCGCTCGGCGAGCAAGCGCTGAAGCTGACGCGCAACCGCCGCACCTGTATCGATCAGGCTGATGTCGTCGGGAATCATCTGTTTGAGCAAGGGCTTGAGGAAAGGGTAATGGGTGCAGCCCAGGATGATGGTGTCGGCACCCTCGGCAAGCAGCGGCTGGACGTAACGCTCCAGCAGCTGGTGCAGGACGGGACTGTGCAAGTCGCCTTTTTCGATCAACTCGACCAACCCCGGGCAAGGTTGGGTGATCACTCGAACGTCGGTGGCGAAGCGGTCGAGCAACGCGGCGAACTTGGCGCTCTGCAGGGTTCCCGTCGTGGCCAGCACGCCGACCACGCCACTGCGGGTAGCGGCAGCGGCCGGCTTGACGGCGGGCTCCATGCCGACGATGGGCCATTGCGGGTAATCGCGACGCAAGTCGGCAACACCGGCGACAGTGGCGGTGTTGCAGGCCAGGACAAGGGCCTTGGCGCCCTGGCGTTGAAAAAACTCGGCCATGACGCTGCAACGCTGCTGGATAAATTCCGGGGTTTTCTCGCCGTAGGGAATGTTCCCGCAATCGGCGACATACAACAGGGATTCGTCAGGCAACAAACGCTGGATCTCGGCTAGCACCGAAAGCCCGCCGACACCGGAGTCGAATACGCCAATCGGCGCTTCACGCATGCTTGGGCCCACAGACGCTGCAACCCGGATCTCGCTTGACTCGCAATTCGCGAAAGCGCGAACCCAAGGCGTCGATCAGCAGCAGGCGCCCTACCAGCGGCTCGCCGAATCCGGCCAGCAACTTCAACGCTTCAAGCGCTTGCAGGCTGCCGACCAATCCCACCAACGGCCCGACCACCCCGGCCTCACTGCAGGTCAATTCAGCTTCGCTGCCGTGCCCATATAGACAGTGGTAGCACGGGCTTTCTGCTCGACGCGGATCGAACACCGACAATTGCCCTTCAAGGCGAATCGCCGCGCCGCTGACCAGCGGCTTGCTGGCGCTCACGCAAGCCGCGTTGACCGCTTCACGGGTGGAGAAATTGTCCGAGCAATCCAGGACCAGGTCTACGGCGGCGACAGTAGCGGCCAGGGAATCTTCATCGAGCGCTGCACGATGAGCGATCAAGCGGATTTCGGGGTTGATCGCCGTCAGGCGCTTGATTGCCGAATCGACTTTGCCCATGCCGACGCTGTCGGTGTCGTGAATGATCTGGCGCTGCAAGTTGGTCAGGTCGACCGTGTCGAAATCCGCCAGATGTAATTCGCCAACCCCTGCGGCGGCGAGGTACAGCGCCACCGGCGCACCAAGGCCACCGAGGCCGACGATCAATACTCGGCTGTCCTTGAGCCGCAACTGGCCGTCGATATCGATGTGTTGCAGCAGAATCTGCCGACTGTAACGCAGCAACTCCTGATCATTCAGCACGGCAGGCGCCCCAGACTGATGCGTTGGTGACCGCCCAGATCGGTGCGGCTGTGAACTTGCTCGAAACCGCGGGTCAACAGCAAATCGCGGACGGCCTCGGCCTGATCGTAACCATGCTCGAGCATCAGCCAGCCGCCCGTGTCGAGATGGTCCGGCGCCTGGGCGACGATCAGACGCAGATCATCAAGCCCGTCGACACCGGCCACCAGGGCGCTGGCCGGTTCAAAACGCACATCGCCCTCGACCAGGTGCGGGTCGGTGGCTGCAATGTAGGGCGGGTTACTGATGATCAGTTGAAAACGTTGACCTTCCAGGGCGCTGAACCAATGGCTGCTCAGTACCTTGGCGTTATTCAGATGCAGGCGTTGGCGATTGCGTTCGGCCAGGGCTACGGCTTCCAGCACGCGATCCACGGCAGTGACGCTCCAGGCCGGACGCTCGCTGGCCAGGGCCAAGGCAATCGCGCCACTGCCAGTGCCCAGGTCGAGTACGTTGGCGGGGGTGGCCGGCAACAGCTCCAACGCGGCCTCCACCAGCAACTCGGTGTCTGGCCGCGGGATCAGCGTGTGCGGCGCAACTTCCAGGTCGAGCTTCCAGAAACCTTGCTGGCCAAGAATGTACGCCACCGGTTCACCGCTGCGGCGGCGCTGTAAATACTCGGCGAAGGTCAACGCCGCTTCGCTCGGCACGATGCGTTCCGGCCAGGTGTGCAGGAAGCTGCGGGACTTGCCCAGCGCAGCCGCCAGCAACAGTTCGGCATCCAGGCGCGCCGTGGGCGAGTCGGGCAGATCGGCTGCACGCAACAAACTGGCAATGATCGTCATTTACTCACCTATCGCGGCCAGTTGATCGGCCTGGTACTCGGCCAGCAACGGCTCGATCACGGCATCGACGCCCCCGGCGAGGATTTCGTCGAGCGAATACAGCGTCAGGTTCACCCGGTGGTCGGTCACCCGGCCCTGGGCAAAGTTGTAGGTACGGATACGTTCGGAGCGGTCCCCCGAGCCCACCAGCAGCTTGCGCTCACTGGCGATGGCATTGGCGGCGGCACTGGTTTGCTGGTCATTGAGCTTGGCCGACAGCCAGGACATCGCCCGCGCACGGTTCTTGTGCTGCGAACGCTCTTCCTGGCACTCCACGACAATACCGGACGGCAAGTGTGTGATGCGGATCGCCGAATCGGTCTTGTTCACGTGCTGACCGCCCGCACCGGAGGAGCGGTAGGTATCGATGCGCAGGTCTGCCGGGTTGATCTCGATCGCTTCCTGCTCGTCCGGCTCGGGCAACACCGCCACGGTGCAGGCCGACGTGTGGATGCGTCCCTGGGACTCGGTCGCCGGCACCCGTTGCACGCGGTGGGCGCCGGACTCGAACTTCAGCTTGCCATAGACGTTGTCGCCTTCGACTCGCGCAATCACTTCCTTATAGCCGCCGTGTTCACCCTCGTTTTCCGAGAGGATCTCCACCCGCCAGCCGCGACGCTCGGCGTAACGCGAGTACATGCGGAACAAGTCGCCAGAGAAAATCGCCGCCTCGTCACCGCCGGTGCCGGCGCGGATTTCGAGGAATACGTTGCGCCCGTCATTCGGGTCCTTGGGCAGCAACATGCGTTGCAGGTTGGCTTCGAGCTCGACCAGGCGCTCCTTGGCTTCGCGGACTTCTTCCACGGCCATCTCGCGCATGTCCGGGTCGCTATCCTTGAGCAGCGCCTGGGCGCCTTCGAGGTCACCCTGCACCTTGAGCAACTGTTTGTAGGTTTCGACGATCGGCTCGACTTCCGCGTATTCCTTGGAATAGGCACGGAACTTGTTCTGATCGGAAATGACCTCGCCATCGCCAAGCAAGGCGGTCAATTCCTCGAAACGGTCCTGGAGGATGTCCAGCTTATTGAGCAGTGACGCTTTCATTGCGGTTTCTTATCCGAAAAGCTTTCCGATGAGCCCTCACCGAGGGCAAAGAGTTCCTGGGCCATCGCCAGCGCATCGAGGCGACCTTCGGCAGAGAGCTTTTTCAATTGCACGCTCGGTGCGTGCAAGAGTTTATTGGTCAGGCCGCGTGCCAGTTGCACCAGCACCTCCTCGGGGCTGCTGCCATTGGCCAGCAGACGCTGGGCCTTTTGCAATTCTTCGTCGCGCAGGCGCTCGCTCTGTTGACGATAGGCCTTGAGCACGTCCACCGCCGCCAACTCACGCAGGCGCACCATGAAGTCTTCGGCGCCCACCGAGACCATCTCTTCCGCCGCCTGGGCTGCACCCTGGCGACTCTTGAGGTTCTCGGCGACCACTTCGTGGAGATCGTCGACGCTGTAGAGGTATACGTCGTCCAATTCGCCGACTTCTGGCTCGATATCCCGCGGAACGGCAATATCGACCATGAAGATCGGTTTGTGCTTGCGCAGTTTCAAGGCGCTCTCAACAGCACCTTTGCCAAGGATCGGCAACTGACTCGCCGTGGAACTGATGACAATGTCGCTGCGCACCAACTCTGCTGGAATGTCCGATAGCAGCACCGCATGGGCGCCAAACTGCTCGGCCAGAATACTCGCGCGCTCCAGCGTGCGGTTGGCCACCACGATACGCTTCACACCCAGGTCGTGCAGATGGCGGGCGACCAGTGTAATGGTCTCGCCGGCACCGATCAGCAAGGCCTGGCTACGTTGCAGGTCACTGAAAATCTGTTTGGCCAGGCTGACCGCGGCAAACGCCACGGACACCGGGTTCTCGCCAATGGCGGTGTCGGTGCGCACTTGCTTGGCCGCATTGAACGTCGCCTGGAACAAGCGCCCGAGTAACGGTCCGACGGTGCCGGCCTCGCGAGCCACGGCGTAGGCCGACTTCATCTGGCCGAGGATCTGCGGCTCGCCCAACACCAGCGAATCAAGCCCGGAGGCGACTCGCATCATGTGACGAACTGCCGCATCGTCTTCGTGCACATAAGCGCTCGCACGCAGCTCATCGAGGCTCAAATGATGATATTCGGCCAGCCAGCGCAGCACGGTATCCGCCGACAGGTGATCCTGCTCTATATAGAGTTCGCTGCGATTGCAGGTGGAGAGGATCGCAGCTTCGCGGCTGTCGGTGAGTCGGCAGAGCTGCTGCAAGGCCTCGACCAGCTGTTCAGGGGTAAAGGCCACGCGCTCGCGGACGTCTACTGAAGCAGTCTTGTGGTTAATACCGAGTGCAAGGAAGGCCATTCAAAGTCGCTGGTGGTGACGTGAAGCCGGCAATTGTCCTACTTCGCCAGATTCAGAACAACTACTCGATATCTATTGGCCTGGTAGGCGGTATCCCGACCTGCGATCCATTCTCGTTTCAGCCTTTGTAGGAGCTGCCGCAGGCTGCGATCTTTTGATCTTGAAAAAGCAAAATCAAAAGATCGCAGCCTGCGGCAGCTCCTACAGGGTGGGGCCGGGCATGGGGTGTGACGGTAAATTGCCGGGGCCGGTTATGTTTGACCGAAGGCTTGTGTCATGATGATCCGACCGCAGGTTAGTCGTCCTCTTCCTATATGAATAGATCTTCCGCGTTGCTCCTCGCCCTCGTCTTTCTCAGCGGCTGCCAGGCCTTGGCTCCCGTGTCGACGGATGACCCGTCGCCGGTCGAAGACTCCACCCCGGCCCCTGAAAAGCCCAAGGTCTACAGTTCATTCAGCGAAGACACCGTCTTCAGCCTGCTGAGTGCGGAGCTGGCTGGCCAGCGCAATCGTTTCGACATCGCCCTGGACAACTACGTGACCCAGGCCATCAATACCCAGGATCCGGGCATCTCCGAGCGGGCATTCCGCATTGCCGAGTACCTGGGCGCCGACCAGGCCGCCCTGGACACGGCACTGATCTGGGCCAAAAACGCGCCGGACGACCTTGAGGCCCAGCGGGCCGCCGCCGTGCAGTTGGCACGCGCCGGGCGCTATGACGATTCCATGGTCTACATGGAGAAAGTGCTGCAGGGCAAGGGCGATACCCATTTCGACTTCCTCGCTCTGTCCGCGGCCGATACCGACCAGGACACGCGCAATGGCCTGATGAAAAGTTTTGACCGTTTGCTGCAGCGCCACCCGAACAACGGCCAGCTGATTTTCGGCAAGGCTTTGCTGCTGCAACAGGATGGCGACACCAAAGGCGCACTGACCCTGCTGGAAGACAATCCGCCGGACGATGGAGAAATCGCCCCCATCCTGCTGCGCGCACGCTTGCTGCAGTCCCTTGATCGCGGCGACGAAGCCTTGCCCCTGCTGCAAAAAGGCATCAAGAAGTATCCGGATGACAAGCGCCTTCGCCTGACTTACGCGCGCATGCTGGTTGAACAGGACCGCATGGATGATGCCAAGGCCGAGTTCTCAAGCCTGGTGCAGCAATACCCCGAAGACGACGACCTGCGTTATTCCCTGGCGCTCGTCTGCCTGGAGGCCAAAGCCTGGGACGAGGCCAAGGGCTACCTTGAAGACCTGATCGCCCGTGACAGCCATGTCGACTCGGCGCACCTGAACCTTGGGCGCATTGCTGAAGAACGTAACGATCCCCAAGGCGCGCTGATCGAGTACGACCAGGTCGGCCCGGGTAACGACTATTTGCCTGCACAACTGCGTCAGGCCGACATTCTGATGAATAACGGCAAGACTGCCGAAGCCCAGCGCAAGCTGGCGGCAGAGCGCGATGAGCAACCGGATTATGCGATCCAGTTGTACCTGATCGAAGCCGAAACCCTGTCCGCCAACAAACAGGGGGACAAGGCCTGGAAAGTCCTGGAGCAAGCGCTGCAAAAATACCCGGACGACCTGAATCTGCTCTATACCCGTGCCATGCAGGCGGAAAAACGCAATGACCTGGCACAAATGGAAAAAGACCTGCGCCTGATCATCAAGCGCGATCCAGACAATGCCATGGCATTGAACGCCCTCGGTTATACCCTGTCTGACCGCACGACGCGGTACGCCGAAGCCAAGGCGCTGATCGAGCAAGCGCACCGGATCACTCCGGAAGACCCGGCGGTTCTCGACAGCCTCGGCTGGGTGAACTACCGCATGGGCAATCTCGACGAAGCCGAGCGCCTGCTGCGCCAGGCCCTGGAGCGCTTCCCCGACCAGGAAGTCGCCGCCCACCTCGGTGAAGTCCTGTGGGCCAATGGCAAGCAACGCGAAGCGCGGCAAATCTGGGGCAAGTTCCTCAAGGATCAGCCCGACAGCCCTACCCTGCGCAGTACCATCAAGCGCCTGACCGGATCAGAGACTCTTTAAGATTATGTTTTTGCGCCACCTCATCGTATTCAGTTTTATCGCCCTGCTCGCCGGCTGTGCGGGTTTCACTGCCCGCGAATCGGTCGTGGGCCACGGCAACCCAGCGCAATGGCGCGAGCACAAACTGCAACTTGCGAGTCTTGATGGCTGGCAGATCGACGGCAAGATCGGCATCCGCGCGCCCAAGGATTCCGGCAGCGGCACGCTGTTCTGGCTGCAACGCCAGGAATACTACGACATCCGCCTCTCGGGCCCATTGGGTCGCGGTGCAGCGCGCCTGACCGGGCGTCCGGGCAAGGTTTCCCTGGAGGTCGCTAACCAGGGACGCTACGAAGCGCCTTCCCCGGATGCCCTGCTTGAAGAACAGCTGGGCTGGAAGCTGCCGGTTTCCAACCTGGCCTGGTGGGTCCGCGGGCTCCCGGCACCGGACAGCAAAAGCCGCTTGACGCTCGATGGCGACAGCCGCCTGGCTAACCTCGAACAGGACGGCTGGCAGGTCGAGTACACGGCCTACACCGAGCAGAATGGTTACTGGTTGCCCGAGCGGATCAAACTGCACGGCACCGACCTGGATGTCACGCTGGTGATCAAGGCCTGGCAACCACGCAAATTGGGGCAATGACATGCCAACCAATCGCCTGACCCTGCCGTCGCCGGCCAAACTCAATTTGATGCTGCACATTCTGGGTCGCCGCGAAGACGGCTACCATGAGCTACAGACGCTGTTTCAATTTCTCGACTACGGCGACGAAATCACCTTTGCCGTGCGCGACGACGGTGTCATTTGCCTGCACACCGAGTTCGAAGGCGTCCCCCACGACAGTAACTTGATCGTCAAGGCCGCGAAAAAACTTCAGGCGCAATCCGGCTGCTCGCTCGGTATTGATATCTGGATCGATAAAGTCCTGCCCATGGGCGGCGGCATCGGCGGCGGCAGTTCGAATGCCGCCACCACCCTGCTCGGCCTCAATCACCTCTGGCAACTGGGTTGGGACGAGGATCGGCTGGCCGCGCTGGGCTTGACGCTGGGCGCCGATGTCCCGGTTTTCGTGCGCGGCCATGCGGCTTTCGCCGAGGGCGTGGGCGAGAAACTGACCCCTGTCGACCCGGAGGAACCCTGGTATCTCGTGCTGGTGCCGCAAGTCTCTGTAAGTACGGCAGAAATTTTTTCAGATCCGTTGTTGACACGTAACACTCCTCCCATTAAAGTGCGCCCCGTTCCCAAGGGAAACAGTCGAAATGACTGCTTGCCGGTGGTAGCAAGGCGTTATCCAGAGGTACGTAACGCATTGAATTTGTTAGGTAATTTTACCGAAGCAAAACTCACCGGAACTGGAAGTTGTGTGTTTGGGGGCTTCCCAAGCAAAGCTGAAGCTGATAAAGTCTCGGCCCTTCTTACAGAGACCCTTACAGGGTTTGTAGCAAAAGGAAGCAACATCTCGATGTTGCATCGCAAGCTGCAAAGTCTGCTCTAAAGGAACCGATTACTGGGTAATCGTTGCAACAGATACAGGGGCGTCGCCAAGCGGTAAGGCAGCAGGTTTTGATCCTGCCATGCGTTGGTTCGAATCCAGCCGCCCCTGCCATTTTCTATACTCATCCAGGTTACCCTCAGCCTCTAGGTACTGCGCGTGTCCAAGATGATGGTCTTTACGGGGAATGCTAACCCCGATCTGGCTCGGCGTGTCGTACGTCAGCTGCATATCCCTCTCGGTGACATCTCTGTCGGTAAATTCTCCGACGGCGAAATTACAGCCGAGATCAATGAAAACGTCCGCGGTAAAGATGTCTTCATTATTCAGCCGACTTGCGCTCCGACCAACGATAACCTGATGGAACTGGTAGTGATGGCTGATGCCTTCCGCCGCTCCTCGGCTACTCGTATCACTGCTGTTATTCCTTACTTTGGTTATGCCCGCCAGGATCGCCGTCCGCGTTCCGCACGTGTAGCTATCAGCGCGAAAGTCGTGGCTGACATGCTTACCGTAGTCGGCATCGACCGTGTTCTCACGGTTGATCTGCATGCTGACCAAATCCAGGGTTTCTTCGATATTCCGGTAGATAACATCTACGGCTCCCCGGTTCTGGTGGATGACATTGAAGATCAGCGCTTCGAAAACCTGATGATCGTATCCCCGGACATTGGTGGTGTCGTGCGTGCACGTGCCGTTGCCAAATCCCTGGGCGTGGATCTCGGGATCATCGACAAACGCCGTGAGAAAGCCAATCACTCTGAAGTGATGCATATCATCGGTGATGTCGAAGGGCGTACCTGTATTCTGGTCGATGACATGGTCGATACCGCCGGCACCCTGTGCCACGCGGCCAAGGCCTTGAAAGAGCATGGCGCTGCCAAGGTTTTCGCCTACTGCACGCACCCTGTGTTGTCCGGTCGGGCGATCGAAAACATCGAAAATTCCGTGCTGGACGAGCTGGTGGTGACTAACACCATCCCGCTGTCCGCTGCAGCACAAGCCTGTGCGCGTATCCGCCAACTGGATATCGCACCGGTAGTTGCCGAGGCGGTTCGCCGCATCAGCAATGAAGAATCGATCAGCGCGATGTTCCGCTAAGGGCCCTGCCCTTCTCGAAATGTCTCGTTGACGAAAAGCGCCCCGCCCCGGCATTCCTGTCGGGGCGGGGCTTTTTTGCCCATATCGCCTTTAGCGCTGGTCGCAAACGCTGGGGCGAGTGTGGTTATTTTGGAGATACAACATGAACGATTTTACTCTGAATGCTGAAGTGCGTTCCGACCTGGGGAAAGGTGCGAGCCGCCGCCTGCGTCGTCTCGCAAGCCTGGTTCCAGCTGTAGTTTACGGTGGCGACAAAGCCCCTGAATCCATCAGCATGCTGGCCAAAGAAGTTGCCAAACTGCTCGAAAACGAAGCGGCTTACAGCCACATCATCGAGCTGAACGTTGGTGGCACCAAGCAAAACGTCGTAATCAAAGCTCTGCAACGTCACCCGGCCAAAGGCCACGTGATGCACGCTGACTTCGTACGCGTAGTTGCCGGCCAGAAGCTGACCGCTATCGTTCCAGTGCACTTCATCAACGAAGAAGCACCGACCAAGAAAGGCGGCGAAATCTCGCACGTTGTTGCCGAGATTGAAGTTTCCTGCCTGCCGAAAGATCTGCCTGAGTTCATCGAAGTCGACCTGGCTGACGCTGAAATCGGTTCGATCATTCACCTGTCCGACCTCAAAGCCCCTAAAGGCGTTGAGTTTGTTGCTCTGGCACACGGCGATGACAAGGCTGTTGCCAACGTCCACGCTCCACGTGTTGCTCCAGAAGCTGCAGAAGGCGCTGCAGAGTAATTTACTCTGCGTTGCCGGAGTGACCGGAAACATCGCGGACTAGAGCGTAGCGAGAAAGCGGGCGAGAACGCGGAGTTTACATCATGGTAAATGAGCATTTTTCGTCCACTTTCGCCGCACTCCCTGATTGCGGCGATGTTATCCACCACTCCAATGAAGGGCCCCTATCGTGACTGCCATTAAACTGATCGTTGGCTTGGGAAATCCAGGCGCTGAATACGAACAGACCCGGCATAACGCAGGGGCCCTTTTTGTTGAGCGCATCGCGAACGCACAAGGTGTGAACCTTGTGGCGGACCGCAAATATTTCGGCCTGACCGGGCGCTTTTCGCATCAGGGTCAGGATGTTCGTCTGCTGATTCCCACCACGTACATGAACCGTAGCGGCCAGGCCGTGGCGGCCCTTGCAGGTTTCTTCCGCATCAAGCCTGAAGAAATCCTCGTGGCACACGACGAACTCGATCTGCCTCCGGGCGTTGCCAAACTCAAAGTGGGCGGCGGCCATGGCGGTCATAACGGTTTGCGCGACATCATTGCGCAACTGGGCAATCAGAACACTTTCCACCGCCTGCGGCTTGGCATCGGTCACCCGGGCGTCGCCAGCATGGTTTCAAATTTCGTCCTGGGTCGTGCGCCACGCGCCGAACAGGAAAAACTCGATGCCAGCATCGACTTTGCCCTCGGCGTGCTGCCGGATATCCTCGCCGGTGAATGGAACCGCGCGATGAAAAACCTGCACAGCCAGAAGGCCTGACTTTTACCCGAGGGGAAACACCATGGGATTCAATTGCGGCATCGTCGGCCTGCCTAACGTCGGCAAGTCCACCCTGTTCAACGCCCTGACCAAATCCGGTATCGCGGCCGAGAACTTCCCCTTCTGCACCATCGAGCCCAACAGCGGTATCGTGCCGATGCCGGATCCGCGCCTGCAGGCCCTGGCGGAAATCGTCAATCCAAAGCGCATCCTGCCGACCACCATGGAATTCGTCGACATCGCAGGTCTCGTGGCCGGCGCGTCGAAAGGTGAAGGCCTGGGCAACAAGTTTTTGGCCAACATCCGTGAAACCGATGCCATCGCCCACGTGGTCCGCTGCTTCGAAGACGAGAACGTGATTCACGTCTCCAACAGCGTCGACCCGAAACGCGATATCGAAATCATCGACCTGGAACTGATCTTCGCCGACCTCGACAGCTGCGAGAAGCAACTGCAGAAAGTCGCGCGCAACGCCAAGGGCGGCGACAAGGACGCAGTGGTCCAGAAAGGCCTGCTGGAGCAACTGATCGCTCACTTCACCGAAGGCAAGCCGGCGCGCAGCCTGATGAAGAACATGGGCACCGACGAGAAGGCGGTGATCAAGGGCTTCCACCTGCTGACCACCAAGCCGGTCATGTACATCGCCAACGTCGCTGAAGACGGTTTCGAGAACAACCCGCACCTGGACGTGGTCAAGGCCATCGCCGAAGAAGAAGGCGCCATGGTTGTTCCGGTGTGCAACAAGATCGAAGCGGAAATCGCCGAGCTCGATGACGGTGAAGAGAAAGACATGTTCCTCGAAGCCCTGGGTCTCGAAGAGCCTGGCCTGAACCGCGTGATCCGCGCCGGCTACGAAATGCTGCACCTGCAGACTTACTTCACCGCCGGTGTCGAAGAAGTCCGCGCCTGGACCGTGCGAGTCGGTGCCACCGCACCACAAGCTGCAG
The DNA here is from genome assembly GCF_058795195.1 of Pseudomonas sp. GW823-FHT06B06. Classification (NCBI taxonomy): domain Bacteria; kingdom Pseudomonadati; phylum Pseudomonadota; class Gammaproteobacteria; order Pseudomonadales; family Pseudomonadaceae; genus Pseudomonas; species Pseudomonas sp. GW823-FHT06B06. The sequence continues at coordinate 85,357 of NZ_JBXAHO010000023.1, forward strand.
GCGTGATCCATACCGACTTCGAAAAGGGCTTCATCCGCGCCGAAGTGATCGCCTACAACGACTTCATCCAGTACAAGGGTGAAGCCGGTACCAAGGAAGCAGGCAAATGGCGCCTGGAAGGCAAGGATTACATCGTCAAGGACGGCGACGTGATGCACTTCCGCTTCAACGTCTGACGTTCGCAACCATTAACAAAAAAAGCACCCTGGGGTGCTTTTTTTGTGGGCGCTTTAAACGGGGTTAGCCCGTCACCTTCGCGCGCGCCGCGTGCAGTTTCTTGTAGCTCTCGATCAGTCGCAGATGCCTGTCGAGGCCCTCCAGCTTCATGCTGGTAGGCGTCAAGCCGAAGAAGCGCACGCTGCCGTTCACGGAGCCGATCGCGGCGTCCATGCGCTCGTTGCCGAACATCCGGCGGAAGTTGGCCTCGTAATCGGCCAGCTCCAGGTCCTCGTCCAGTTCCATCTCCAGCACCACGTTCACGGCCTGGTAGAACAAGCCGCGCTCGACCGTGTTGTCGTTGTACTGGAGGAACATTTCCACCAGCTCCTTGGCCTCTTCAAATTTCTGCAAGACGAGATTGAGCAACAACTTCAACTCCAGGATCGTCAACTGACCCCAGACGGTATTGTCGTCGAATTCGATGCCGATCAAGGTGGTGATGTCGGTGTAGTCATCCAGCTCGCTGTCTTCCAGACGCTTGAGCAGTGACTTCAGGCCGGCCTTGTCCAGGCTGTGCAGATTGAGGATGTCCTCGCGGAAAAACAGCGCTTTGTTGGTGTTATCCCAGATCAGGTCGTCAACCGGATAAATTTCCGAGTAGTCCGGCACCAGAATGCGGCAGGCCGTCGCGCCGATGTGCTCATACACCGCCATGTACACTTCTTTGCCCATGCCTTCGAGAATGCCGAACAAGGTCGCGGCTTCCTCGGCATTGGAGTTTTCACCCTGGCCGGAGAAGTCCCACTCCACGAATTCGTAATCGGACTGGGCACTGAAGAAGCGCCACGACACCACGCCGCTCGAATCAATGAAGTGCTCGACGAAGTTGTTAGGCTCAGTCACCGCATGGCCTTCAAAGGTCGGCAGGGGCAAGTCATTGAGGCCTTCGAAGCTGCGGCCCTGCAACAACTCCGTCAGGCTGCGTTCCAGCGCCACTTCCAGGCTCGGGTGCGCGCCGAACGAGGCGAATACACCACCGGTACGCGGGTTCATCAAGGTGACGCACATTACCGGGAACTCGCCCCCCAGGGACGCATCCTTCACCAACACAGGGAACCCCTGCTCTTCCAGCGCCTGGATACCGGCCAGTATCGCGGGGTATTTCGCCAGCACGTCGGCCGGCACATCCGGCAGGGCAAATTCACCTTCGATGATTTCGCGCTTTACCGCGCGCTCGAAGATTTCCGACAAGCACTGCACCTGCGCTTCGGCCAGCGTATTACCGGCGCTCATGCCATTGCTCAGGTACAGGTTTTCGATCAGATTGGAGGGGAAATACACCACCTCGCCGTCTGACTGGCGTACATACGGCAGCGAACAGATGCCGCGCTCTTCGTTGCCCGAGTTGGTGTCGATCAGATGCGAGCCACGCAACTCGCCATCGCGGTTGTAAACCCGCAGGCAGTAGGCGTCGAGAATCTCCGGCGGCAGTTCATCTTTAGGGCCAGGCTGGAACCAGCGTTCGTTCGGGTAGTGTACAAACGCCGCATTGGCGATGTCCTCTCCCCAGAACTGATCGTTGTAGAAGAAGTTACAGTTCAACCGCTCGATGAACTCGCCCAAGGCCGACGCCAACGCGCCCTCTTTGGTCGCGCCCTTGCCATTGGTAAAGCACATAGGCGAGTGCGCATCGCGGATATGCAGCGACCATACATTGGGCACGATATTGCGCCACGAAGCGATTTCGATCTTCATGCCCAGGTCGGCCAGAATGCCCGACATGTTGGCAATGGTCTGTTCCAGCGGCAGGTCTTTGCCCACGATGTAGGTGCCCGCCCCTGAACCTGAAATGGAAGCCGGCATCAGCAACGCCTGGGCGTCGGCATCCAGGTTCTCCACCTCTTCAATCACGAACTCAGGCCCGGCCTGCACCACCTTTTTGACGGTGCAGCGGTCGATGGAGCGCAAGATGCCCTGACGGTCTTTGTCGGAGATATCTGCCGGCAACTCGACCTGAATTTTGAAAATCTGGTTGTAGCGGTTTTCCGGGTCGACGATGTTGTTCTGCGACAGTCGGATGTTTTCGGTAGGGATATTGCGAGTGTCGCAGTACAACTTCACAAAGTAAGCCGCACACAACGCCGACGAAGCCAGGAAGTAGTCGAACGGACCCGGTGCCGAGCCATCGCCCTTATAGCGGATAGGCTGGTCGGCCACCACGGTGAAGTCATCGAACTTGGCTTCAAGTCGAAGGTTGTCGAGAAAATTGACCTTGATTTCCATGGGGGATACCACAATAGCGAGCAAACGAATGGCCGCCATTATCCGGCTTTTCAGCCGGAAGTCTTGTGCAAGCTCGCGCTAACGGCTTAGTGGCAGGTGATCAGGCCTTTTTGGCGCGTGGCAGGAAAATCGCCAATACACCCAATAACGGCAGGAATGAACACAGGAAGTACACGTATTCGATGCCGTGTATGTCCGCCAGGTGGCCCAGCAGCGCCGCGCCAATCCCACCGAAGCCGAACATCAGGCCGAAGAACACCCCGGCAATCATCCCGACATTGCCTGGCACCAGCTCCTGGGCGTACACCACGATGGCCGAGAAGGCTGAGGCGAGGATGAAGCCGATGACTACACTCAGGACAGTGGTCCAGAACAGGTCCACATGCGGCAGCAGCAATGTGAACGGCGCAACGCCCAGGATCGAGAACCAGATCACCGCCTTGCGCCCGATTTTGTCGCCGATGGGCCCGCCGAAGAAGGTCCCCGCGGCCACCGCACCGAGAAACAGGAACAGGTGCAGCTGCGAACTGGCCACCGACAGGTCGAACTTCTCTATCAGGTAGAAGGTGAAATAACTGGTGAGGCTGGACATGTAGAAGTATTTGGAGAACACCAGCAGCCCGAGCACCACCAGCGCGCTGGTCACCCGCCCCTTGGACAGGCCGTGGGTCGCTGCCTGGCCCTGCTTGAGCTTGAACAGGTTCAAGTGGTTGGCGTACCAGCGACTGATCCGGTACAGCACGAACAGTGCAAACACCGCGAACAAGCCGAACCAGGCCACATTCCCTTGGCCGTAAGGGATGATGATCGCCGCCGCCAGCAACGGACCGAACGCCGAGCCCGCGTTGCCCCCGACCTGGAAGGTCGATTGTGCCAGGCCAAACCGCCCCCCCGAGGCCAGCCGCGCCACGCGAGAAGCTTCCGGGTGAAAGGTCGAGGAGCCAATGCCGATCAAGCCCGCCGCCAGCAGAATCAGCGGGAAGCTGCCGACCACCGACATCATCACGATGCCGATCAAAGTGCAGACCGTACCGGCTGGCAACAGCCAGGGCTTGGGATGGCGGTCAGTGTGGTAGCCGACCCAGGGTTGCAGCAGCGAAGCGGTCAGCTGGAAGGTCAGGGTGATCAGGCCGACCTGGGTGAACGTCAGGCCATAGTTGGCCTTGAGCATCGGGTAGATCGACGGCAGCACCGATTGAATCAGGTCGTTGATCAGGTGCGCCAGTGCCACCGCGCCGATGATGCGCATGACCAGGGGGCTGCTTTGTGAAGGCGCGGACGCCGCCGCAGTGGCGGGCTGAACGTTGCTGATAGCCATGAAATTTCCGAAAAACAGAGGGGTGCACACGGGCAGGTGCGTCAATGTGCCATTTTTCGTTGCTGCAGCGCCATCCCCTTAGCCTGCTAACGACCTCGCTATTCGGCAGATTTCCACTCGATCTACACCCTCCTCCGGCCCGTTTTTTCGGTTCAGGAAGATAAGCGGTTGAAAGTGTAGAGAAATATTTTAAATATACGCTTGACGCATCTGCATTACCGGTGAATAATGCGCGCCATCTTGGCTACATAGCTCAGTTGGTTAGAGCATAGCATTCATAATGCTGGGGTCCGGGGTTCAAGTCCCTGTGTAGCCACCAAGTGCTAAAAACGGCTTACCGAAAGGTAAGCCGTTTTTTTATGCCTCAAGAAAATGGCTGCTCCTTTGTAGGAGCGAGCATGCTCGCGATGGACTTGAACGATAACGCGGGGAGTCAGGTTCCCCCGCGGTGCATTTGAGTCCATCGCGAGCATGCTCGCTCCTACACCATCATCGTCATCATCAGCAACGAATCGCCGGTAGCGCCGACAACGCCCGCTCCCAGATCTGCCAGGTACGCAGCCAGACCATGGCCTGCCAATCGCTATCGGCCGGATAGAACTGTTCAAGCAGATTCAACTTGATCTCTCGCCCCTGCGCATCGTGGACATTACCGTGCAGATGCAACCAGTGGTCATCGCGCAGATGTCGATGGACGTCCGGCCCCGGATAAGTCCCGCACTCGATCACGAACGGCATCAACCGCACCTGCGGCAGCGCATTGAGCAACGCCTGCGAGGTGTAGCCGGTCGCAGTGGCTGCAACACCGGTTTCGCTCAGGGTGTCGGCGCCGGTGTGCAACGTGTAGAGCCACGGACCGTAAATTGCCTGGGCATCGGCCAGCGCCGGATAAGCCGCTTCGGTGATCGTCAACAACATCGGATGCCCATACTCCCCGGCCCCGGTGTGCAAGTCGAAACACAGGGCGACGTCAGCATGGGCCACGTGCTTTTGCATAATCTGCTGCAATGTGCGATTCGACCAACTGGGGGCCACCCCACCGTAGAACAATCCGTCCGGGTGCGCATGCTGGCCACCTTCGACAATCGACATGACCGCGGGCCATCCGTGGAGGCGGATTTGCTCATCCAGCAAGGCATCGGCCCGATCTCGCTCAGGCCCGCGCAACTGCGTGCAGGCATAAATTTCATGCAGCGCGTCATAAGCCTGGTTATCCGGCAGCGCACGATCGAAGTCCAGGTGATTGCGGTTCAGGTCGATGTTGTCTTCATTGACCCGACGCAGCCACGCCATGCCCCAGGGATTGATCGCATGAATCATCACCACGGCGACATCCGTAGGCAATGAGCGCTTACCGAGCTCCTGCAGCCACTTGATCTGGCAACCCGAGCCATAGAAGCCCTCGACCCCGTGAGTACCGCTCAGCGCGATCAGCAGGCGTTTAGCGCCAGGATCGCCGAGTACCGCTACATCGGTGCCCAAGGCCTCGCCTGATGGCCCCTTGAGAGGATGGGGATACTCGCTCAGCGTCGCACCGGCCGCGGTTGCCGCCGCCAGGAATTGTTCGCGCTGGGAACGGTAGCTGGGCTGGGCTGGAAACTCGCTGTGCATGGCTGCCTCTTGTGGGTCTTGTGGGGTGATCGCTGGCAATGACCCTACAGAAAATCCGTCGATTGATGAAGAGCGACCACGGGACCTGGTTTGCGTCACTGCGAGGTCACCGATACAGTCCCCGGTATATTTATCCCACGGACGGAGTGCCTCCATGTTCCCAGCCTCCCATTCGAGTCGCGCGCGCCTGCCAGCCCTGGCGCTGATCATCACCGCGCTGACCCTTGGTGCCTGCCACAACGCGTCCGCCCCGACGCTGCCCACGGCACCGGAAAACGCGTCCGGTTATCGTACCGACCTGCAGACCCGACACGCTTCACGCCACATGGCCGCAGCCGCCAACCCATTGGCCGCCGAAGCCGGGCGCGAGATGCTGCGTCGGGGCGGTTCGGCCATCGATGCCGCCATTGCCATGCAAGCGGTTCTGACGCTGGTCGAACCGCAGTCCTCGGGCATCGGTGGCGGCGCGTTGATCGTGCTCTGGGATGGCCAATCCGTGCGCGCCTACGACGGGCGCGAAACCGCACCGGCCGGTGCCACCGAGAAACTGTTCCTGCAGGCCGATGGCCAGCCGATGCCCTTCACCCAGGCACAGATTGGCGGGCGCTCGGTGGGAACTCCCGGGGTGTTGCGAGCCCTTGAGCTGGCCCATCGCAAACACGGTCGTTTGCCATGGGCGCAGCTGTTCGAGCCCGCCATCGAATTGGCCGATCAAGGCTTTGTCATCTCGCCTCGCCTGCATCGGTTGATCGCTGCGGATTCGTCCATAAAGCGCTCTGCGGAAATGACGGCCTACTTCCTGAATGCCGATGGCAGCCCGAAAGCCAGCGGCACCCTGTTGAAGAATCCGCCCTTGGCTGCCGCCTTGCAACGCATCGCCAAGGAAGGACCGGATGCCTTGTACAAAGGGCCTATCGCACAAGAGATCGTGGCCAAGGTCCAGGGTCACGCCAACCCGGGCAGCCTGTCGCTGAGCGACCTGGTCAACTACAGCGCCAAGGAACGCGCGCCTTTGTGCACCGACTACAAGCGCTGGCAGGTCTGTGGCATGCCGCCCCCCTCATCGGGCGGGATCGCCATGGCGCAGATCCTCGGCACGCTGCAAGCCCTGGAGACAAGCGACAAGCGTTGGGCCCTGGCGCCGATGCAACCGGTGAAAGCCAGCACAGCCGCTGGCCTCGAACCAACCGCCGAGGCCGTGCACCTGATCAGCGAAGTCGAGCGCCTGGCCTATGCCGATCGCGCGCAGTACGTGGCCGACTCGGACTTCGTGCCAGTGCCCGTCAAGGGCTTGATCGACCCGGCTTACCTGGCCAGCCGGGCGGCGCTGGTCGGCGAGCACAGCATGGACACGGCCAAGCCCGGCACGCCACCGGGCATCCAGGTCGCCTACGCGCCAGACCGCTCCCCCCTGCGCATCTCCACCTCGCAAGTGGTGGCGGTCGATGACCAGGGCGGCGCGGTGTCGATGACCACCACCATCGAATCCGCTTTCGGCTCGCATGTGATGGTCCAGGGCTTCCTGCTCAACAACGAGATGACCGACTTCTCGTTCATTCCCGAAGAGAACGGCCAGAAAGTCGCCAACCGCGTCGAACCCGGCAAGCGTCCGCGCTCGTCCATGGCCCCAACGCTGATCTTCGACCGCCAGAGTGGCGAATTCGTCGCCAGCCTCGGCTCTCCCGGCGGCTCACAAATCATCGAATACGTGGCCAAAACCACCGTCGGCCTGCTCGACTGGAACCTCGATACACAGGCAGCCATCAACCTGCCCAACTTCGGCAGCCGAAATGGCCCGACCGAACTGGAGAGCGGCCAGTTCAGCCCGGCGCTAATCCAAGCACTCAAGGACAAGGGCCACCGCGTCAACGAAATCGACATGACCAGCGGCACCCAGGCGATTGTCCGGGTCAAGGATGCACAGGGGAAGGCGTCGCTGGCCGGTGGGGCTGATCCTCGGCGGGAGGGGGAAACGTTGGGGGATTGAGTCGCTTGCAGCGTGAAGGGGCCTGCCTGGGCGAAGGCAGGCCCATTTTCCTCAACGACTGATTTTCAACGCCCGTCGAGCCTGGTGTTTTTCCAGCGCCAATTCGATCAGCCGCGTGACCAGTTCACTGTAGGTCATCCCCGCTGCCTGCCACAGTTTCGGGTACATGCTGATGCGGGTGAAGCCTGGCAGGGAGTTGATTTCATTGATCAGGACTTCGCCACTGTCAGTCAAAAATACATCGACGCGCGCCAGCCCGGAACAGCCGAGCAGCTGGAACGCCTCGACCGCCATCGCGCGAATGCGTTCGCTGGACTCGACGCTGATATTGGTCGGCACCACGACTTCAGCAGCTTTGTCGTCGATGTACTTGCTGTCGTAGGAATAGAAGCCACTGTGCACCACGATCTCGCCACAGCCGCTGGCGATGGCGTCTTCGTTGCCAAGCACCGCACATTCGATCTCTCGGCCCTTGACCGCCGACTCGATCAGCACTTTTTCATCGAAGCTCAAAGCCAGCTCGACTGCCGCCGCATATTCGGCTTCGTCGCTCACCTTGCTCACACCGACGGAAGAACCCTGGTTGGCCGGCTTGACGAACAGCGGCAGGCCGAGCTTGCCGCTGACCTCGGCAAAGCCTGTGCGCGCGGCGCTGGCGCGGGTCAGGGTGACGAACGGCGTGACGGCCAGGCCGGCATCACGCAACAGGCGCTTGCTGATGTCCTTGTCCATGCAGACCGCCGAACCCAGCACATCGGAACCGACAAACGGCAAGTCGGCCATGCGCAGCAATCCCTGCAGGCAACCGTCTTCGCCAAGGGTGCCGTGGACGATGGGGAATATCACGTCGACGTGACCCAACAGATCGGCACCGGCGGTTTCCACCAATTGCTGGTGGGCCTTGCCTGGAACCACGGCCAATTCGCGATTGGATTGATTGAGCGCGATCAGGGCCGGATTTTCCTGGTTCAGCAGGAAGTTCGAGGGGTCGTTGAGGTGCCAATGGCCTTGCTTGTCGATGCCGATCAACACCGGCTCGAAGCGCGAGCGATCCAGTGCATCGACAATGTTTTTCGCCGACTGCAGCGACACCTCGTGCTCGGTCGAGCGGCCCCCGAAAATAACGCCCACACGCAGTTTACTCATTGCCTGACCTCATCGTGGATGGCTTGCAACCTGGGTAGCCGCCACGTTACGACTGCAAGGTCCTGCCGTCCAGCGGCTCGCAGGGAGTCAGCTCGCCAACTGATTGGCAAACTGCCCCACTGCATTGACCACTTTCTGCGCGCCATCCTGGATCTCGACGATCACCGAGCCTGCTTCCGCCGCCAGCGCCAGACCCTGTTCCGCCTGGAGCTTGCCGTCGGCCATCAGGGCCACGGCGTTGCGCGCCATGTCCTGGTTTTGCCGCACCACGAGGACAATCTCGTCGGTGGCCTGGCTGGTGCGCGAAGCCAGTTGCCGAACCTCGTCCGCCACCACGGCAAAACCTCGTCCCTGCTCACCGGCACGGGCCGCTTCGATGGCCGCATTGAGCGCCAGCAGGTTGGTTTGTTCGGCAATCCCGCTGATGGTCTTGACGATGGTGCCAATTACCAGTGATTGCTCATTCAAGGCTTCGATGCCATCGACAGCGGTTTGCATGTGCCTGGCCAGGTCACGCATCACATCCACCGCCTGCGTCACCACGGCGTTGCCGCGCTGGGCGCTTTGATCGGTTTGCTGCGAGGTGCCGTAGGCAATGTTGGCCGCTTCGGCCACCGCTTGCTCCTGGTTGACCTGATCGGTGATCACCGTGGCGAATTTCACCACTTTGTAGAGTTTATTGTTGGCATCGGTCACCGGGTTGTAGGAGGCCTCCAGCCAGACTGTACGACCGTGGCTGTCGACGCGCTTGAAACGTTCGGCCACGAACTCTCCGGTGTTCAGACGGCGCCAGAACGCCTGGTATTCGGCGCTGTTGTAGTCCTCGGGAAAGCAAAAAGTACGGTGATGCTTGCCCTTGATCTGCGCCAGGCTGTAGCCCATGCCACTGAGAAAGCGCTCGTTGGCGGTCAGCACATTGCCATTGAGGTCGAACTCGATCACCGCTGTCGAACGCACCAGTGCACCGATCAGGTTTTCATGCTCACGGGAGGCCTCGATGGTGCGGGTCAGGTCGCTGGAGAAAATCGAAAAATGCTTGATCCGCCCGTCTGCCGTGCGCACGGGCTGCACAATTGAACGCAACCAGGCTTCCTGGCCAGTGCCACGCAACAGACGCACGGCACCGGCAAAGTGCTCGCCCCGACTCAGTGCGGTCTTGAAACGTAGCTGGAATTCGTCGTTTTTCACATGATCCGGAACGATCTCTTCGATGTGCCGGCCGATCAGCTCGTTGCTCTTGTAGTGCATCTCGCCGAGGAAGTTCTGGTTGACCGACTGCACCCTCCCGTCAATATCGAGGGTCAGCACGAGCATCTCGCTTTCCAGGCTTTCCTTCACTTGCTGCAGGCTGGAGAGTTCTTCGCGAAGAGCCGACAGCTCCTGCTTCAAGCGTTTATTGAACATGGGACGCACCGATGGACTGGAATAGAAAGCGACTTAGAGCCTAGCCATCGGCCTTGCAGGGATTTTCTGAAGAGCGCTTGAGGATTGTCCTACAAATATAATGAAACCGCGCCAATCGTCCCTGCCTATCACGCTGTACCGGCGGCTGGGCAACCGGCGACTCCCGGTGCCCGCGAGCCGAAATACGCCGCACTGCCCACACCCACCGCCCCCATCACCGCGCAAAAAATCACGCAGATCCAGGGGCTCCATGGCATCAGGCCGATCAACAGCAAGGGCGTGATGCTCGCCCAGGCGGCGTAGGCGATGTTGTAGGTGAAGGAAATACCCGAGACGCGAATCCGCGCCGGGAACAGGCTGACCATCACCGATGGCACCGCGCCCACTACTCCGCAACTCAGTCCAGCCACCGCGTAGGCCAGGCCGACCCAGTTGCCACCGCTGATCAGGCAGGTGTAGAGCACGCCGATACCCAGTGGCAGCAACAGGCTATAAAGCATGACGGTACGCCAGGCGCCGATGCGATCGACCAGCAGACCGGCGAGCACGCAGCCAATGTTCAGGAACACGATGCCCAATGCGCTCAGGGCGAAGGTGTGGCTGGCGGTCATGCCGAAGGTTTTTTGCATCATGGTCGGGGTGATGACCACGAACACCACCACCGCTGATGTCAGCACGCAGGTGAGAATCATCGCGGGCAGCAGGGCCAGGCGATGTTCACGCAGGACTGCCCGTAACGGCAACTCGATGGCTGCCTCGCGCCGGGCTTGCATGGCCATGAACACCGGCGTTTCGCTGAGCCAGCGCCGCAACCAGACGCCAATCACGCCAAACACCCCGCCCAGCAGGAAAGGATAACGCCAGGCGTGATCGAGGATTTCCGCTGGAGTAAAAGTCTGCGCCAGGAAGGTTGCCGTCAGGGCGCCAAGCAAATAACCAAAGGTCAGCCCCGCCTGCAGGAAGCCCAGGGCGTAGCCGCGATGGCCGACTGGCGCGTGTTCCGCTACGAATACCCAGGCGCTCGGCACCTCGCCACCCACCGCCGCGCCCTGGAGGACGCGCAGGGCCAACAGCAGCAGTGGCGCGAAATAGCCGATCTGCGCGTAGGTCGGCATGATTCCGATCAGCAGGCACGGCAGCGCCATCATCAGGATGCTCAGGCTGAACACCTTCTTGCGACCCAGACTGTCGGCGAAATGCGCCATCAGGATCCCACCCAGGGGCCGCGCCAGGTACCCGGTGACGAAGATGCCAAAGCTTTGCAGAAGCCGCAGCCACTCAGGCATTTCGGGCGGGAAAAACAGCTGGCTTAAGGTCAGGGCGAAAAATACGAAGATGATGAAGTCGTAGATTTCCAGCGCGCCACCGAGAGCCGCGAGCCCCAGGGTCTTGTAGTCCGAGCGGCTGAATGGCAGCGGACGTGGATCTATATTGGCAGTCATGAAAAGAACTCTGGCACAGGCAAAAACCAAGGCGCCCATGGTCTACGCAAACGCGCCGACGGACAACCCGTTAGACCAAAGTCCCATAGGCCTAAATCAGCGCCGCAAAAAACACTCGTTTGAATTAAGGTTGGCGTCTGTCCAGAGGGGCCTATGCTGCCCCGAAGACCACAACAAACATAATAATTCGAGGTAGTCCCGTGGCCGCTGATATCGAAGATACCCGCTCCGCCCGCTTTGCCCTGCGCTGTTCAAGCTTTGCCGAACGCTGGTTCCCCGACTCCTGGGTATTTGCCGCCCTGGCGGTGATCATTGTCGCCGTGGCCACCATGGCCATGGGCGCCAAGCCGACTGATGCGGCCATGGCCTTTGGTGACGGCTTCTGGAGCCTGATCCCGTTCACCATGCAAATGGCGTTCGTGGTGATCGGCGGTTATGTGGTCGCCAGCTCGCCACCGGCGGTGAAGCTGATCGATCGCCTGGCGAAGTTGCCGAAAAACGGGCGCTCCGCGGTGGCCTGGGTGGCCCTGATTTCCATGGTCGCGTCGCTGCTTAACTGGGGTTTGTCACTGGTGTTTGGCGGCTTGCTGGTGCGCGCCCTTGCCCGCCGTACCGACCTTAAGATGGACTATCGCGCCGCGGGTGCAGCCGCGTACCTGGGGTTGGGCGCGGTGTGGGCCCTGGGCCTGTCTTCGTCTGCTGCGCAGTTGCAGGCCAACCCGGCCAGCCTGCCGCCGTCGATCCTGTCGATTACCGGGGTGATTCCGTTCACCCAAACGATCTTTCTCTGGCAGTCGGGCGTCATGTTGCTGGCCTTGATCGTCATCTCGCTGATCATCGCCTACGCCACTGCCCCCGGCCCGCACACGGCGCGAGACGCCCAGGCCTGTGGCGTCGACCCGAGTTTCAACCTGCCACCACTGCAACCACGCACCCGTCCCGGAGAATGGCTGGAACACAGCCCGCTGCTGACCATCCTGTTGGTGCTGCTGGCGGCTGGGTGGCTGTTCCATGAGTTTTCCACCAAACCTGCGATCAGCGCGATTTCCGGTCTCAACACCTACAACTTCCTGTTCATCATGCTCGGTGCCCTGTTGCACTGGCGCCCGCGCAGCTTCCTCGACGCGGTGGCCCGCGCGGTGCCGACCACCACCGGCGTGCTGATCCAGTTCCCACTGTACGGTTCGATCGCCGCACTGATGACCACGGTCAAGGGCGCCGACGCGCAGACCCTCGCCCACCACATCTCGACCTTCTTCGTGAGCATTGCCTCCCATGACACCTATGCCCTGCTGATGGGCGTGTACTCGGCGATCCTCGGCTTCTTCATTCCGTCCGGCGGCGGTAAATGGATCATCGAAGCACCGTATGTGATGCAAGTGGCGAACGACTTGAACTACCACCTGGGCTGGGCCGTGCAGATCTACAACGCCGCCGAAGCGCTGCCCAACCTGATCAACCCGTTCTACATGCTGCCGCTGCTGGGCGTGCTGGGATTGAAGGCGCGAGACCTGATCGGCTTCTCGTTCGTGCAATTGCTGGTACACACACCACTGGTGCTGGTGCTGCTGTGGGCACTCGGAACGACGCTGGCGTATACGCCGCCGGTGATGCCATAGGGAAGCGGCTACAGCGAGGGTCAGCGCGACCTGAGACTGCGCGTTTTTCTTACAAAACGCGCAGCGTTGTCCCACCCAATCCAACGGCAAGCCCTGACTCTCGCAACCAGCTTCCTTGAATTAACCTGTCCCGGAGTATCAATCACCAAAAACCCAAGGAAGATCCGATGACACCGATATCCAAGACACTGGAAGAGTTGATCAATGAAATTTACCAGGACGGTAACGTCTCGGTGGTTGAGTACAGGGCCCTGCGAGACGATGCCGATCGCCGCATGGACGCCGTTGTCCGCGAATTTGGCCAGCACAACAATGTGACGGCCTTTCAGAAAGCGATGGATGTCGCCATGCAGTTACTGCAAAGCGCCGTCCTCGATGCCAAAAAAGCCAGGCTGAGCGATACCGGTGAGGCTATCGTCAAGGATGCGGTTACCGCACAGGTCGAGTACTTGCGTGCCGGCAGCCAATTGGCGCTACGCCTGTTGTGATCGCCTGACCTCACTCCCCCGCAAACACTGATCGCGGGCTGGATCGCACGCTTCGAAAAAAAGTGCTTGAGGCCTGGTTTTCTGCATCATTGTGTTGATCCAGTATGACGTGCATCTTCGTATCGCGACCACGCTGAAAAGGATCTGAGCATGTTAAGACTCGCAGGCCTCACTCTCGCGGCCCTCACCCTGAGCACCGCTGCTCATGCCGATATCGCCCTGAAGCTGGGCAGCACCGAACGCGTCAGTCGTTTGTTCGCCTATCCCAACAACTGCAACGTGATCTGCTTTCGCAACTGGACGCTGGAGCAGACCGTCGAGCACTACCTGACGCAAAGCGTGCAGCGCGATGGCTATAGCGAGGCCAAGGTCCTGGTCAAAACCGAAAACGGTCAACTCCATGCCGAAATCACGGGCGTGCCCAGGCGCTATGAAAAACCCCTGGCAGCACTGCTTGACGCCGGCGAGCTGGCCTACAACGGTGCGAGCAAACTGAATGCCGACGGCAAGTGGGCCTATAACTGGCATTTTTTCCTGCCACTGGGCATGGCCCTGGAAAACCGCAGAAGCGTCGAGCTGCTGCACTTCCCACCCGATTATTCGCTGACCCAGGCCCAGGATTACCTGAAGTCGGCCACCACGGATCGCTGGGCCACGCTGCTGACCATCAATGGCGTCCCGCCCGAGCAGCTACCGGGCTACCAAACCATTATCGATATCGCCCCGATTGCCGCACCTTCGAACGCCGGCAAGGATCTGGAAGGCGTCTACGACTACTTCAAGGACTACCAGACCAACATGGTCAAGCAGGTGACCGTACATTCCAGCGGCGCGGCCTTGCCAACGGTTGCCTTCGGTGCACCGGTGCGCAATTGGATCAAGCAGCAATACGGGCCAACCGTGAATGTGTTGAGCCTGGTGACAATCAGCCCGGTCGACGGAGTAAAAGTACCGCTATTGGGCGCCAACCATCCCAGCTACATCTGGTACGCCGCCGATCCAGCCAGCTACACCGGCAAAGACGCCCAGGCCCAAGCCGATACTGCGGGCCTGAAAGTCATGGGCCAGGATTTGAGTGCCGCTTGCTGGCAGGCCGCCATGGGCCGTGAAACGGACACCAATCCCGATATCGAGCTGAAAAGCTGCACCCAGACATGGCAAGTAGCCCAGGCCGATAAAACCTGTGCGCTGTTCTACACCTCGATCCGCAAGCTGACCCCGGGACAGGCCGCGGGCAAATGTGCGACAGCATCGATCAAGGCCCAGCTCAAATTGCTCAAGGTGCCAGCGCCAGCCCCGGCGATACCCGCGCCCGCGCTATAGGCTGACGAGTCAACTGACGGAGAGCGCCGACGACCAGATGTTTTTGCAACACTGGCGTCGGCAAAGCGTCTGCTGCGCAGGCTTACAACTTCTCGACCGGACGCAGTCGATACTGCGGTGGCAATTGCTCGAAACCGCTGATCGTGGTGTTCAGGCTTTTCCAGCGACCGTCCTTGATGCCGTAGATGCAACCGTGAATCGACAGGTTCTGCCCGCGGTGCCAGGCATTTTGCACAATGCTGGTATGGGCGACGTTGGCCACTTGCTGAATCACGTTGAGCTCGCAGAGGCGGTCGACCTGCTCCTCTTCGGTGGCCAATTTGGCGAGTTCTTCACGTTTCTCGTAGTAGAGATCGCGAATCGAACGCAGCCAACCGTCGATCAGGCCGAACTGACGGTCCTGCATCGAGGCGCGCACGCCGCCACAGCCATAGTGGCCGGTCACGAGGATATGCTTGACCTTGAGTACGTCGACCGCGTACTGGATCACCGACAGGCAGTTGAGATCCGTATGCAACACCACGTTGGCCACGTTGCGGTGCACGAACAGATCGCCCGGCAGCATGCCGACGATCTCGTTGGCCGGCACCCGCGCATCGGAACAGCCGATCCACAGGTACTCCGGCGTTTGTTGACGAGCCAGCTTGGCGAAGAAGTCAGGATCTTCTTTGGTGATCGCGTCGGCCCAGCGCTCGTTGTTATCAATCAGATCTTGTAATTCGTTCATGCAATGAAGCCTCGATAATGGTGCGCTGCTTTGACAGACAACCGTCCGTCGGGGTCACGCGCGTTATGCAAATGCCCGCCGCTGCCCGTTCATGGCGCTCCATGCCGGTGGAATTCCCTGCAACCCAGTGGGTCCACTCTATAAGGCTAACAGTATGAGGAATTGCCATGACTGATTCACGACGTCCGTACGATGCGGTGCAACCGGAACCCATCGATGATAACGAAGATCGCATGGGCTCGGTGCATGAGCTGGATTTCGACACGGAAGAACCCAGCGCAAAAATCGGCGATGAATTGCCACACAAGGAACGCAAGCAGCTGATACCTGAAGAACGCGTGCGTGAAGCCGGCATGACGGGTGCATCGACCGATGATCATGAATCGACCGATGATGACCTGACCTCGGAAACACTCATCCGTGAGGACGGTGCGCGGGATGCCCAGGAATTGGGTGAAGGTGATCAGGCCGATTGGGACTTGAGCATTGTCGATGAAGACGAGATTGGTGGGGGCAACGGGTTGGACGAGGCAGAGATGGCGCAGAGCGATCCGCTGGACAAGAAACGCTGATCTGTAGGAGCTGCCGCAGGAATCGGCGTTCAACCAAAACGATGGTGATCAATCCACCAATGTACAGGCCATGACCACCGCATCTTCGCGCCCACCCACCGCCGGGTAGTAATCCCGTCGACGTCCGATCTCGTTGAAACCGTAACGCTCATACAGCTTGAACGCCGCGGTATTGCTGTCGCGCACTTCCAGGAAGCATTCCCGGGCATCGGCCTTGTAGGCGATCGACATCAAATGTTCCAGCAAGGTCAAACCCAGGCCTCGGCCCTGGTTTTCCGGCTTGACGGTGATGTTGAGCAGATGCGCCTCGTCAAGAATGATCTGCACCACCCCATGGCCCACCTGCTGCTGACCTTCGAACATCAGCCAGATCTGATACTTGCCCAGGCCATCGAGAAAAATCCCGCGGGTCCAGGGATGGCTGTAGGCCGCATACTCGATCTTCAGAACAGTTTCCAGGTCCGCCTCGGTCATCGGGCGGAACGATACAGCGTCACTCATTCGATTCTTTCCAACGCGCCATCAGCCGACGCATGGCTTGCCACACGGCGGCCTTGCGCTGTGGCTCTTCCATTAACAATTCCAGGCCCGGTACCGCCCACGCCGAGCCCAGGCCCTCAATCTGCAATTCGCGGTTGAACGCATCAGAGTCCGCTTCACCGGCAAACCGCACCGCGGGCAGGCCGATCAGCCAAAGGCAGGCGCATGGCACTTCTTCCATGCGCACCGAGAGGAAACCTTGCACAAAGTCACGGGCGGCCTCCGGGCCCTGGTCCATCGTCCCACGCACCAGCAGCGGCCAGCGTACTGGCTCGCCGATGATCTGCGGGCTGTCCGGCAGACCGGCGGCTCGCAGCATGTCCTTGAGCAGCAGATAAGCAGGGTCGCGTGCCTGGAAGGATTCACCTGTGGGTAACTCCACCAGCAGCAGGCAGCGGCCGGCTCGCAGCAGTTGCAGGGCAAAGCGCGGCGGCGGCACCGGCGCGACCCTGGCGACCACCGGCGCCTCCTCGGCCGCAGGTTTTGCGCCAGTGCGCGTGCTGGCCAGCGATGGCCGCGGCACCTCGACCTTCACCCGCTCGGCGGGTTTTACCGTAGGCACGACGGGCGTCTCGACCACCGGCACAGGCGCCACGGGAGCCTCGACCAGCGCTTCGGGCGGCTCCAGCAGCTCGGGCCGCGACGGGGCGGCAAAGGGCAATTCGGTGCGCGGCAACCAGTTGACCACCTGCATGGCGTTCAAATAAGCGCGACGACGGGACTCGATAAGCAAAGGTCGGCCACTTGTGGATAACTAAAGTGCGCCGATTCTACCGCCCTTCGCGCAAGATCGCCCGCTGTTGATCGATAGACTGCACCGATAATCTTTCCACTTGTGAAAAATGGCGACAGCCCGTCCCGAGAGTGAATCGCATCGTGCCTGATGCAGTACAATCGCGGCTTTTATTCGCCAACCAGCCGGCCATTCCGATGATCGAACCCAAGCGCGTCTTGCGCGCCCTCGCTGAACACTGGGCACTTCTGGAGCCACTGTGCGAGCATTTCGACCAAGGCACCCTGAGCCTCAACGAACTGCGCACGCAACTGGCCGCCCAGCAACTCGACAGTACGCCGCAGGACATCACCAGCCTGCTGGACGTGTGGATTCGCCTCGATATTCTGGTTCCGGTGGCGAAAAGCCCGAACCGTTTCGAGCTCAATGCGCAAATTCACGACTTCCTCGCCTACCTGCGCCGTGAACACCGTTTGGGCCTGTGCCTGGAAATCGAAGCCTATCTGCGCCATCTCGAGCGCCTGGCCGGCTACATCCAGGACGCCTTCGACATCCGCGACGGCAACGACCTGGCCCGCCAGCTTCGCCTGCTCGACATGCGAGTTCGCGATGTACTGAAAAAACTCGATAACGACGAACAAGCACTGGTGGCCGTCGCCGAAAGGGCGAAAACCAGCGACCGACAGATTCCATTGCGCCAGCGTTACGCTGAAGTGCTGGCGACCTGGGACGAATACGTCGAGCCGATGATTGATCTGGTGAACGCCGACGGCGCTTTCGAACAAGGCGTGCGCAAGGTTGAAACCGTGCTGCTGAAGATGCTCTCCGAGCAGCAACGCCTCGGCCACCTGGTCGATGACGACATGTTGCTGCGCACTCACGCGCGTATCCTTGAAATGCAGACCAGCGCCCAGTTGACCCTGCGTCACGCGCGCGAACTATTGCTGCCGCTGCGTGAAGAGGCACGTCGCCACAACGCTGTCACCCGTGGCGCGGCCCTGGCCCTGTCCGCCATTCGCCGAAAAGGCATCGATGCCGTGCCGCAGGCGGCAATGCCGTTGTTCACACGCCCGCAAAGCACCTTCCTCGGCAGCGCCAGCCAGGTCGAGGCCTACGTTTATGCCCTGGCCCGCTTCGAACCGAAACCGGCGCGCTTCCCCAAGGCCCACAAAACCCAGAAAGGCGAAGCTCCACGTGCGCCACGCACGGTTCGGGAGATGCTCGAACGCTGCGAAGACGCCCTGCCGATGCCGGACCTGATGACCTGGCTGCTGGAGCAAGAGCCGGACGGTGCCACCGACGAATTGCTGTACTGGTTCTCGCGACTGTCCCGGGAAAAACGCTTCAAGCGCGAACGCCTGGAACGTCGCGACTACCACACACACGAGCACCAGGTCAGCCTGCGCTCCTTCGCCCTGCTCTCGGTCGGCGATGACCCTACCGAGAATTCTGCGAGCATCCCCCATGCATCTTGATCTTTCCGAACTGTCCCAACTGGCACCGATCTTTCGCGAGCTGTTCAAGGGCTACCACGTCAGCCGCCGCGATCCTGAGCTGTATGCGCAGCTGTCGAACTTCCAGGACCAGTACCGCACGCTGTTCAAGGCCCTGGGGTTTGAACTGGTCTGCGACACCCGTGGTTTCTACTATTTCGTACCGGACCTGGCCGCCGCGGCGGTGAATAAGACCGCGCAGCGTCTGGCGCTGTTCACCTTCATCCTTGTCGAGCACCTGGCCGATCAGGGCCGCGACCCGGTCGCCGTGCTCGACGGCGGCAGCCTGGGTCGCGATGAACTGCCATCGCTGCTGGAAAAGTACCGCGACCTGTTCATCCAGGCCGAAGTACAGACCCAGGATGAGCTGGAAGAAAAAATCATGCGCCGCATGACCCAACTCGGCTTCGCCGGCGAAGAAAACGGCGTGTACCGTTTCCTGCCGCCGATGCACCGTTTCCTCGATGTGTGCCTATCGGTGCAACAGGACCGTGACCTGGCGGCCAGCCTGCACAGCGTACTGCCGCTGCCGGCTCCGGTGCTGATCGATGAAGACAGCGATGAAAAACTACTGCAGACCGACGACCCGCTCGACTTGGCAGAGTTTGCAGATGAAAGCGAAGAAGACGCCCTGGCCCGCGCCATTGCCGAAGAACAGGAGCTCGACGCATGATCAAGGAACGCTACGGCATCCGCCGCTTTGCCCTTTTGAACACCGCCGGCTACACCCTCGGCCTGTTCCCGCTGGAAGAGCCGCTGTCGGTCTACGGCGCGAACAACCTCGGTAAATCCGCTTCGATCAATGCGCTGCAGTTCCCGATCCTGGCACGCATGTCGGACATGAGCTTCGGCAAGTACAGCCTGGAGCAATCCCGGCGCTTCTATTTCGCCTCCGACACCAGCTACATCCTGGTGGAGGTGAACCTGCCCCATGGCCCCCACGTGATCGGCGTGGTCGGACGCGGTCCGGGTGGCGGCTTCGGTCACCAGTTCTTTGCCTACGCCGGCCGGCTGGACCTGGCCCACTACCAGAAAAACGACACCTGCCTGCGCCAGAAGGAGTTGTTCAGCAACCTTGAGCGCGAAGGCCTCAAAGCCTACGAACTCAAGCCCGATGAATTGCGGCGCTTGCTGGTCGGTGGACACACCTCGATCCCGCTGGACCTGACACTGATCCCCCTGCGCTCTACCAGCGAACAGAGCCTGAAGACCTTCCGCGCGCTGTTCATCAACCTGCTGCACATGCGCGAAATCACCGCGGCCAAGCTCAAGCAACTGTTCCTCGACGCCTTCGAGCACAGCCTGCGTTCCGGTAGCGTCGACTACATCGCCGCGTGCGAAGAAGCTTTCCGCGACGTACGACGCATGGAACAGGACTACCAATCGCTGGTGGCAGCCGGTCCCCTGGTCGAAGCCCTCGCCAACGGCGTGAAACAGCGCGATATCCTGCGCGGCAAGCTGCACCGCCTCTCGCCGCTGCTCGACTCCCTGCTCGGCACTTGGTCGGACTACGCCAGTGCCCGCAAGGAAGAGCTGACCATCCAGGCCGAGCACTATCGCCACGAGCAGGACGCCCTGCAGAACGATCAGCGTGGCGGCACCCAGGAGCTGATGCGCCTGGAGCGGGAAATCACTGGCATCCAGCGCTGGCTCGGCGAGCTGGCGGTGCTCAAGCATCGTTTTGCCCTGGTCGAAGACGTCAAGGTGCTCGAGCAACAACTGCTCGCGGCCAAGGACGCCCACGATGAGCTGGCAGGTGCCTTGGCGCAGTCGCGGCAATTCAGTGCCGAGGACCTGGAAGAACGCCTGCGTGAGCTGGAAAAACGCCTGAAGTCGGTCAAGCAACAACTCGACCACGCCGACAACAACAGCTACGCCCGCCTGCGCGAAGAATTCTCGCAGCAGGACGTCGAGCGCCTGATGCGCCTGTTCAACAGCGCACTGTTCAGCCTGCCGCTGGGCGAGCACGGCATTACCCTCGACGACAACGGCGACTGGGTCAAATCCGTAGAGCTGATCCTCGACGGTTTCAAAGGCGAGCGCTTCGAAGTACCGGGCCTGTCCATCGACATCTCGCACATCGAGCCCCCGGCCCTGCAAGCCCTGGCTGACCGTGCCGCGCTGCGCGACCAGAAAGAGCGACTGGAAAAAGAACTCAAGCAACTGAAAACCCAGCAAGCCGTGGCCGCCGACCGCGCCGCGAGCAAGACCCAGACCGAAGCGCTGTACCAGCAGGTGCTGGATGCCCAGAAAGCCTTGGAAGACTTCCGTCGCGCGCAAACCCTGAGCGCCGAAGAGGGCGACAAGCTGGAGCAGCTGGCGCAGATGGAAGCCGCCCAGGACGAATTGAAGCGCTCCAGCGATGCTTTCACCGAACGCGTCCAGCAACTGTCCGCCAAGCTGCAACTGGTCGGCCGGCAGATCGGTGACATGGAAGCCAAGCAACGCACCCTCGACGACGCCCTGCGCCGCCGTCAGTTGTTGCCGGCGGATCTGCCGTTCGGCACGCCGTTCATGGATCCGGTCGACGATTCGATGGACAACCTGCTGCCGTTGCTCAACGACTATCAGGACAGCTGGCAAGGCCTGTTGCGTGCCGATGGCCAGATCGAGGCGCTGTACGCCCAGGTGCGCCTCAAGGGCGTGGCCAAGTTCGACAGCGAAGACGATATGGAACGTCGCCTGCAACTGCTGATCAACGCCTACGCACACCGTACCGACGAAGCCCTGACCCTCGGCAAGGCCCGGCGTGCGGCTGTTACCGACATCGCCCGGACCCTGCGCAACATCCGCAGCGACTACGACAGCCTCGAGCACCAGTTGGCGCTGTTCAACCGCGAGATCAACAAACGTCAGGTGTCCAACCTGCAAAGCTTCCGCATCGTACTGGCGCCGAACAAGGAAGCACTCAAGCACATCGACCAGATCATCCACAGCGCCGGCCAGTACGAAGAAGGCGAGACCCTGTCCGTCTTCGACCTGAGCCAGAGCGCCGAGCAGGACAACAAGAACGAAGAGGCCAAGGAATACCTGGCGCGGCTGGTGGCGGCAAACCACAACCAGCTCGGCCTCAAGGACTTGTTCGAACTGGCGTTCGAGATCACCAAGGTCAATGGATCGCCGGTTATCCACACCGACATCGACGGCGCCGCGTCCAACGGCACCACCATGACCATCAAGGCGCTGACCAACATGTATTTGTTGCTGCACTTGATGGACCGCGACCTGGCCGGACGTGTGCGCTTGCCGTACTACCTCGACGAGGCGGCGGACATCGACGAGAAAAACCAGGCGGCGTTGCTGGAGACCAGTCTACAACTGGGCTTCGTGCCCATCCTGGCCAGTGTGAAGCCACAGGTCTGCGCCAGTGTCGCCATCGACCTGGAAGGTGGTAGCGGCCCGGCTGGCATCTACATTGATGAGGATGATTGGAAGTACATTCGTCGTCACGACGAGGTGAAGGCGACTGTGAACGTTGAAGCGGATGAGCCGGAGCTGGATGCGGTCTGAGACTTGAATCGAAGGTAATAAAAAGGCCGCGATCCAATGGATTGCGGCCTTTTTATTTGGAGAGGTTCTTCGCGAGCAGGCTCGCTCCCACATTTAGTCCGTGGCGTACACAAAATATGTGAACGACGCTGACCACTGTGGGAGCGAGCCTGCTCGCGAAGGCGGCATCACAGCCGCCAATACACTACTTGCCGAGCGGAATCTTCGGCGCCCAGGTCAGCCATTCCTCTTCGAACTTGTCGAACAGCGGGAATGTCTGCTCCGGTCGCGCGGGGGTGCCCATGCGATCACCATCCGGCGTAGCAAAGGCGACACCGCCCTGGATCATCGTCTCAAGCGATTCAGTACGCACTGTCGCCCCTCTGAACAGACCCACATCAAAGTCAAAACCGCTGGTGTTCCAGAACCGCGTGCCGCTGCGGACCAATGGCGCGTACTTGGGCTCGATCAGGATGCGGATCAACACACGATCGGCCGTCTGGCCCAACTCATAACCCGTCACCTTGCCCACGGTGATTTCTCGATAAGTCACCGGAACCCCAGCCTTCAGCGAACCACGACGAGGAGCGCTCAAC
The DNA here is from genome assembly GCF_058795195.1 of Pseudomonas sp. GW823-FHT06B06. Lineage (NCBI taxonomy): Bacteria > Pseudomonadati > Pseudomonadota > Gammaproteobacteria > Pseudomonadales > Pseudomonadaceae > Pseudomonas > Pseudomonas sp. GW823-FHT06B06. The sequence continues at coordinate 108,287 of NZ_JBXAHO010000023.1, forward strand.
GTCAGGCTCAAACCAGCTTCCTGCTTGGCAGTTTCCGGGGGATTGGCCAGCGCCACGAAATTCTTCTGCGGGCCCAGGTTCTTCGCTGCCGGTTGCACCTCGATGTATTGCCCGGTAACCAATGTTTCCAGGTTCGACGTCTTGATCAGCCCCAACTCGGGCTTGACCACCCAGAACTGACTGCCGACACGAGCGATGCGCTCCGGGACTTCATCGATCCGCGCAGTCAGCAGCACCGACTGCAGATCGTCACTCAGGTCAACGTCTTCGATCTTGCCGACATCCAGCCCCTTGAAGCGGATGGGCGTGCCAGTGCGCAGGCCATCGGCACGGTCAACCTTGATGGTGATCACCGCGCCTTTCTGGTTGGCTAGCTCATGGCTGGCGAACAGGCGGAAACGCGGGATGCGCTTCTGCAAGGGTGCCTTGGCCTCCGGTGTTTCGAAGGCGATGCCGCCAGCCATCAGGCTTTGCAACGATTCACTCTTGACCTGGATCCCGCCAGTCAGGCCACCGGTCAAGGTGATGCCACTGGCGTTCCAGAACCGCGTGGAAGCGTTGACCAGGTCTTCGTATTCCTTCTCGATATGGACCCCGATCACCAGCTGTTTCTTTTTGCGCGAAAACTGATAGCTCTGTACCGAACCCACCTTGACCTGCTTGTAGAGTACCGGGCTGCCCACTTCCAGCGAACCGAGGTTATCGGTGAACAACACCAGGTGCAGGCCCGGTGCACGCAAATCCAGCGGCGGCGCCTTGGGCCGTGCGACAAACTCACGTTGCGGCGCGGCGCCTTTGTCCCCAGGACGCACGGCGATGTAGTTACCCTTGACCAATGCTTCCAGGCCGGTAATGCCCGCCAGGGAAATCGACGGCTTGACCACCCAGAACTGGGTGCCATCGACCAGGTAATCCTCGGCCAGCGGGTCCAGGGTCAACTCGGCGCTGGCGCCGGACAAATCGGGATCGACCTTGAGGGCCTTGAGGGTGCCGACCTGAATACCTTTATACATCACCGGCGTACGGCCCGCCTGCAAGCCTTCGAAGTCGCTTAGCTTGACCTTGACCTTGATCCCGGCGGCAGCCGCATCGAAGTCCTCATAAAGGCGGAACGGCAGGCTCGGATCGGTAGGCGGGCTGTCCTTGCGATTTTCAGGAGTGGCAAACGCAATACCACCAGCAACAATACTGGCTAGGGATTCACTGCGAACTTTTACACCGGACAGGTTGGCATCGATGCTGATGCCGCTGGCGTTCCAGAAACGCGTGTGTTTGCGCACGAGCTTGGCGTACGTCGGCTCGATGAAGACCTTGAGCTCGACAGTACTCTGGTCCTCGGAGAGCACGTAGCTCTTGATCTGCCCGACCTTGATCTGCTTGTAGAACACCGGGCTGCCACGGTTCAGCGAGCCCAGGCGATCAGCCTTGATCGTGAGGTGCAGGCCGGGTTGGGCGTCCGACAGCGGTGGCTCCTGTGCCAGGGCCTTGAACTTGCGGGCAGGCTCGCCCTCACCCGGGCTGATTGCGACATAGTTACCCGAGACCAGCGTCTCCAGCCCGGTAATACCGGCCAGCGTCACACTCGGTTTGACCAGCCAGAAGCGCGTGCTGGTGCGCAGGTATTGCTCCACGTCCTTGTTCATCTCAACGGTCGCGATCACCCCTTTGGAACTGCCTTCATCATCAAGCTTGAGGGTTTTCACCTTGCCGACCGGCATGCCTTTGTAGACGACTTCGGTCTTGTTGGCCTGGATGCCTTCACCGCTTTCGAAACGAACCTGAATCTCGATGCCGGTTTCGGTGTAGGCACGCCAGCCGAGCCAGCCACCAATGATCAGGGCAATCAGGGGCAATACCCAGATAGCCGACCAGTTCGAAGCCGGTCGGATTTTAGCTGTAGGCAGATCAGTCATGGTCGTCGTCCGACTCCGTGTTATCCCAAATCAGTCGGGGATCGAAAGTTACTGCGGCAAGCATCGTCAGAATCACCACGCTGGCGAACGCAATGGCGCCCAGATCAGCTTCAATGGTGGCCAGCCGGCCAAAATTCACGAGCGCCACCAGGATGGCGATTACAAAGATATCGAGCATCGACCAGCGGCCGATGAACTCGATAAAGCGGTACATCCATATGCGCTGGCGGGCCGAGAGTGGCTGGTGGCGCTGTACGGAAAACAGCAGCAAGGCGATCCCCACCAGTTTGAACGTGGGCACCACAATGCTGGCGATAAATACCACTGCGGCAATGGGAATCATGCCGTGCTGAACCAGTTGGATCACTCCGGACATGATGGTGCTGGGATCACCCTTGCCCAGGGAGCTCACGGTCATGATCGGCAGCACATTGGCCGGTATGTAAAGAATGGCGGCGGTGATCAGCAACGCCCAGGTCCGCGCCACACTGTTGGGACGGCGGGCATGCACCAGTGCGCCGCACCGAGTGCAGACCTGATCGTCGACATCAGCTTCCTGCTTGTTCAATTCATGGCATTCGGCGCAAATCAGAATGCCTGCATCAATCGCCCGCATGGGCATCCTCTCCTGATAAAGCCTGCCAGATCTGGTGAGGAGACATCACTACCTCCAGCCAGACCTGGACCAACAACAATCCAATGAAGCACGCCAAGCCAAGACCAATGGTCATTGCTGCCATATCTGCCAGCTTGACGATCGCGACCAGTACGCCCATGAGGTAAACCTCAAGCATCCCCCAGTCCCGTAAATGGTGGTAAATACGGTAAAGCAGCAAGCCGTAGCTACGTCCGACGTTAAATCGGATACTCAGCAACACGACCAGTTGGCAGAGCAGCTTGAGCAGCGGAATCGCCATGCTGCACAGGAACACAATGACTGAAACGCTTTGCATGCCTGTATCGAAAAGCCCGACAACCCCGCTCCAGACAGTGTCTTGCGTCGATTGCCCAAGCAGGTTGAGTTGCATGATGGGTAAAAAGTTCGCCGGGATGTACAACAGCAATGCCGCGATAACCAGGGCGAGACTGCGCTGTACGACGTTGTATCGATGAGCATAGAGCTCGTAACCACATCGCGGACACAGGGCTTTCTCACCATGATCGAGCTTGGGCTTGCGCATCAGCAAGTCGCACTCGTGGCACGCCACCAAATCGTTCAGCGGTAATTCTGACAGCCTTGAGGCGTCAACCGGATCTGGCATATAACGCTCTGACTCCGAAAAGGTTGGGCCTATTCTAGTGCCCTGAATCGAAAATAACTGTGCCAATTTGTGCACGAATCAGTGTGATTTTCTTTCGGCAAAAGACAAAACCCCTACCTGCATACGCAGATAGGGGTTTTGGAATTTAATCTTGACGATGACCTACTCTCACATGGGGAAA